>JAGHYV010000178.1 GCA_017743475.1 Roseiflexus sp.
TCTACCCTTGAGCGGCGCAGGCGGCTCGCCCGCCTACCGCTGGGGGCGCGGGCGCTCTTACAGGGGTAGGTTTTGGGGAAGCTCCTGCGTGCCATCTTCCGTTCCAGGCATCAGGACGCCCAAACTCCCCCTTCTTCCCTTGTGGGAGGAGGGGGCAAGGGGATGAGGGGCAAAAGGCGTGGGAATGCAGCAAACCGCACATTGCTCCTGAGAACTCTACCCTTGAGCGGCGCAGGCGGCTCGCCCGCCTACCGCTGGGGGCGCGGGCGCCTGGGTGCGCGGGCGTCTCGCCCGCATCCAGCCGGGTGCGCGGACGCCTGGGTGCGCGGGCGTCTCGCCCGCATGCCGCTAAGTGTGCAGGCGTCGCGCCCGCGTGCGGCGCTGCGTCTCTCTCGCCACCCATCCATCTTCCCACAATAATGCCCTCATTGATCTCCTGTGCTACACTGACATCATCAGCGATTATTGTGCCTTGACCAGACAGGGAGGACGCCTGTGCCAGCAGAGTATTCGACGCCAGAGTACCTGGATGTGATTCGTCGTGGGATCGTACCAGCGTTTGGTCCACCATCGTGCCCAAAGCGTGTGATCATCGTCGGTGCCGGGGTTGCCGGGTTGGTTGCTGGCTATGAACTGCTGCGCGCCGGGCATGATCCCCTGATCCTGGAGGCGCGCAACCGCGTCGGCGGGCGGATCTGCACCCTCCGCGAACCCTTCTCCAACGGATTGTACGGCGAAGCTGGGGCAATGCGCATTCCGCGTGCGCATACCCTGACGATGATGTATATCGACCGATTTGGCTTGCCGACCACCGATTTCATGATGGAAAGCGATCAAACCTGGGTGCATATCGGCGGGGTCAAACGTCGTCTGGCGGAGGTGCGGTCCAACCCCGATGCGCTGGGGTTCGAAACGGCGCCGGCGGAGAAAGGCAGACTCGCTGGCGACATCTGGGCAGAAACTATTCGTCCGCTGGTAGCGCAGATCGAGCGGGATGGGCAGGCGGGTTGGGATGCGATCTATGCAGAGTACGACGCATACTCGGTGCGCGAGTTCCTCGAACTCAAGGGGTGGTCGGAAGGACTGATCGAGATGTTCGGTCTGCTGAACAACCAGGAAGCGCTGATGAATTCCTCCTTCCTGGAACTCTTCCGTGAAGAAGCTGGCAACTACTACACTGATATGTGCCAGATCGTCGGTGGAATGGACCGCTTCGTCCATGCGTTCCTGCCGGAACTCGAAGGGCGCATTCGCTATGGCGCGCGTATGGTTGCGCTCGACCAGACGCCCGATCAGGCGATTGTCCACTACCAGACGATGGCGGGGCGCTTTCAGGCAGAGGGCGATTATGCCATCATCACTGCGCCGTTCCCGGTTCTGCGGCACATCGAGGTGATCAAACCCTTCTCGCGCGCAAAACAGCGCGCTATCCGCCAGTTGCACTACGATGCCGCCGCCAAGATTTTCTTCCAGTGCCGTCGTCGCTTCTGGGAAACCGATGACGGGATCTATGGCGGCGGAACGGTGACGGATATGCCCATCCGCAATCTGTACTACACCGATTGGGGCAAAGAAACCGGACGCGGTGTGCTGCTCGCCAGTTATACCTGGTCGGAGGATGCGCAACGCTGGGGGTCGCTCACACCGCGCGACCGTATCGAGCAGGCGTTGGAGAATGTCGCCGTCATTCATCCGCAGATCACCGCAGAGTTCGAGGTTGGCGCCTCATATATGTGGCACGACGATGAGTTTGCCGGTGGCGCGTTCGCGCTCTTTGAACCAGGACAGCAGACATTGCTTCACAATGCGATTATTGAACCGGAGGGGCGCTTCCATTTTGCCGGTGAACATGCATCGCTGTACCATGCCTGGATCCAGGGGGCGATTGAGTCCGGCTTGCGCGCGGCAATTGCAGTGCACCAGGCGCTATAGGGGGATTTCGTTATGACAACGGTCACACGCAACTCGCCCTTGCTGCTGGTGCGAGAAACGGATGGCGTCACCATCGATCTTGCACCGTTGCAGGGACTCTGGACGGTCGATCAGTATCTGAAACTGACCGATCATACGCGCTGTCTGGTGGAGTTTTCTCATGGCAACCTGGAGGTGCTGCCGATGCCCACGCAACGGCCACCAGACGATTCTGGCATTTTTGTACCGCGTGTTCTTCGCGTTCCTGCACCCACGCGGCAGGTTGGTCCTCTTCGCGCCGCTCCGATTGCGAGTCGGTCCGGCAGCGTTCCGTGAGCCGGACCTGTTGCTCCCGCTGCACGCCGACGATCCGCGAGCGCAAAACCGCTACTGGTCTGGCGCTGATCTGGTGCTGGAAGTAGTGAGCGAGGACGATCCGGAACGTGATATGGTCGATAAGGTGCACGACTACGCTGGTGCAGGAATACCCGAATACTGGATTGTCAATCCGCTGGATGAGACGATCACCGTTCTGTCGCTTGCTGGCGACGGCTACGAACCTCGCGGCATCTTCCGGCGCGGCGATCAGGCGGACTCGGCGCTGCTCGAGGGCTTCAGTGTGAGTGTCGATGCAGTTTCTGATGCATCGTAAATGGAATCTCCGCTGCCGTTCGCCGTGAACCGCGCGTCAGAGGAGGAATGGCACCGGTATACGGCATGGCTGTATCACTGCCGTTCCGTGGCGTCATCGGCGACCTGCTGCGGCGCTATCTCGACGTGGTGTACAAACCGTAGACTCCGTCAGTGCACCACCGAAACAAAAACAGAACGAGACGCAGGACGTACCCCGCGCCTCGTTCTGTTGCGAAACAGAGAATTCCTGACCCCTGTCCCTTCCCGCACGACAGTGCTGCTACAGGCAACCGGTTGAACCATCCATATGATTTGATTCAACCGCCGACAAACTCAGTGCTTCGCTGCTGGCTTTGTTGGCGTGGTATCAATGCCAAGCGCCGAATAGAGCGGGCACACGCCAAAAATGGCGGTAATCAGCAGAATAACCGCCATCACAGCGGCGAGGGTCTTCCAGAAGCCGTTCAGCAGCACAAACGTGGAAATGAGCAGCACAATACCGGCAATTGCCCGGATCCCACGGTCGATAGAACCGACATTTTGACGGAACATCATTGTCCTTCCTTTCAGATTGTGGTTGTCCTGTTTCATTGTTCCGCCATATTATACGTGGCATGTGTGAAAAATGTTACATAGTGCAAGGGGACAGAGTCGGGGAAGATCAGACGTGGCACCGTAGCGCCTGGTTCTATCAAATCTTCGGCTGTCATTACGGGAGCGAGGGCAGGACGACCACGCTCCCCGGCAACCAGCGCGGAGAGTGAGCAAACACCGGTGTACCACGTGCATCATGTTCTACCAGATTGAATATCAATGCTGCGGTAGTCAGGCGAACATCGTACTCAGCGCAGCGCGAGGATCGCTGCAAGCGTGATCGCCATCACCAGAATAATGGCGTACAGCACGATGCGCTCGACATCATAGAGGGTCATATCGCCTTTGAGCGTGTTATCGAAGCCAATAAACGCCAGCGTGCGCGGTTGGTCGCGAAAGCGATAATCAACCTC
>JAGHYV010000179.1 GCA_017743475.1 Roseiflexus sp.
ATCTACACGTAAGGAGTCGTCGGCAGCGTCAGATGTGTATAAGAGACAGGCGGTGGAGGAGGGGGTCGGGGGAGAGGAAGCGCCCCAGCGGCGCGTCGGAGTAGCGCGCGTTGGAGTGTAACAGCCTGGCGGCGTCGGCGCGCTGACCAGTGAACGTGCGCCGGGCAGGCAGCGCGCCACTGCTCGCGCGCACTGCGCCGTATGGATAATACCACTGCCGCGCGATTACTGAACCGCTCAGGTTGGTGACGGCGCTGGCGGAGCCGAGGACTTGCCCTGAGCGAAGCCGAAGGGTGGTCGCCGGGCAGGAAGTAGAGCGTGCCAGCGGCGTTGCCCGCTGGCAGCTTGCGCAGGGCGAGAGGGCGGCTGGCGGTGACCTTGGAATATGCGGCTATTCCCCGGCCTGCTGCTCCCGGGCCCGCTGCACCCGTGGCCGGGCTTCCTGCAGGATCTGATTGGCTTCCTGCATCCAGGCGGCGGCTTCATCAAGGGCGTTCGTGATGCCCAGGCTTTCCACCCCAGGCGCATAGGTGACATCGAGAACGATCTCCACTTCGTTGCCTGTCTCGGTAGGGAGCAGACGAAAGCCAAGCATCTTCAAAGTATCAATCCCGGCCCGCACAAAGGGGGGATCGCCTACAAACATGATCGCATCACCATATTCACGCCCCATAGTAAAACCCCATAGGGTGTAGTCGATTCTCAGGCCGTACGTATTCGAAATGAGCGCAGTATGCAGGGCCTGGCGCCGGACATACGGATCACACTCCTTTCTCCTCTACCTGAAACGCCAGGGCGGCGGGAGGCTTTGAACCGTCGGCACTGTCAACTGCATCCGCCCCTGCCGCACCTGCTCCAGGCCGGGTTCGACAACCTGATTGATCTGCCAGCAGGCCTAGGTTGAGCAGCGGGTTGAAATGCACATATGCATAGCTTGGTAATCCAACGCATTCTCAGGTTCCGGCACGACCGTATCCGGCGACAGGAAGTGACCCAGCGCCGGGTCATACCAGCGGGCGTTGTAAAAGTACAGCCCCAGCACCGCCTCCTCCCGCTGCCCGGTGAAACGGCAGCTCGTCGGCGTCGTCCCCGACGTGAAGCGAGTGGCGCCGAAGGCCCGGTAGCGCACCTCGCCCGCCTCCGTCGTCCCGCTGAGGATGACCGCTGTGCTGCCGAGATGGTCATTCAGCAGCCAAAAGAGCGTCCCGCCGCTGCGCAGGGCAACGCGCTGGCCATGGTCCTATTTCGGAGTTGTTAAGGCTTGCCTGACGGGAACACAAACCAATCCTGTGCTCTCATCCAGTTGCTCACCCGCGTCACAATAGACAGCAAAACCAAGATGCTTTTTTGCCAAGGGCTGACTTCAAAGATGGCCTTCCGGAATCGGTTGACTCCCAAACCGATAGATGACGCCACTCGGGCCTTCAATAACTTCCCAACCCATCGCTTCCGGGCGCGGATCCTGTGGATCGCGGTTGAGAAAGTCAAGGATTAAGTTCCGGACGCGTTCGTCCTCTATATGTTGCACCCCAGCTTCAAAGATCTGACGGGGATAACCCACGATACAGGCGCTGTGGTAAAGAGGTGCCAAATCCATCAGTGTTGTGGTGTATTCCCATCTCCGGCATCCCAGAACGCCCATCGGTTTGGCGGCGGTCGCCTGTGTGTGTCGGATCGCCGCTGCGCCGACGCCATCTTGTATATCCTCCGCACCGGCTGTCAGTGGGCGGCGTTGAACGAGACAGACCTGTGCGCCACATCCACGGCATATGATCGATTTCGCAAATGGGTCGCCGCTGATATGTTCCTGAACCTGTGGCAGGTCGGCATCGAACCGTTCGATGAACTGCTTCAATCAAATTTCTTTCTTCTTAGAAGTTTTAGTCCTGCAATCCTCGTAGTTAATGCTCAAGCTCTTCCGATCGCTCAGTCCCTTCCACGTAAAGTAGGATACCTGCCTCAGGAAATTCTAGTTCTGCTGGATCGTTGTCGAGGAGATCAACGTTCCGCTGCAGTATAAAGTGCTCTTCACGCATGCTTCCCAGGCGATAGTAATCTCCCACCAAGATATAAGCTCTCGTGTGCAACCAGTTTGATACCGAGTGCTTGCTCAACTGCTACTCGCGCTGCCTCTGGATTATCATGCCTAAATCCGTAGAGGTCGCCAGTCCTCATACTTCCCTCTTGAACTCATCGAGGCTATAATTGCAATAGTAGTTACGGTACAAGAATACTTGGGCTTCGTCTCACTGCATCTTCAATGGACTTGTAGATCGTGAAGTTAACATCTCTCCCAACAAGTTGACTAAGTTCCTCTCTGAGATCGAGGAATCCCAAAGCTTCAAGATCTCCTCTCCCGAGCGGATCTGTCCGTGTGCCGCCGCCCCGAAGCTCAATGCCAAGTTACTTAGCGCGCTGCAAGAGAGTGGGACTTGCCAGAGCGATATCAAAGTCGCTCACATGACCAACGTCGAAAGGTGCACCTGTTGTATATTTTACACTGGTGACGGAACTACCTCGGAAGATGGCCTGAACGCCCTCGTACGCGGCGTTCTCCAAACCACCCTTCAAGCGAGCGCCAAATTGGGTGAACTCGTCAGCATTCTTGAATCCAAGTGGCATTTTTCGAAGTGTATCGCCAGCATCTCCGCTGCCCGCGCTGCATCCGCCGCGTCATCGGCATGGCTCGCTGCCTTCCCTGCTGCCGTCCCCGCCGTCCGTCCGGCGTCCGCCAGCGCGTCCGCCGCCCTGCCCGCATTCTCCACCCGCCCGCGATCCGCCCGGCGTCCGTCAGCGCGTCCGCTGCCCGCCCAGCGTCCGCCAGCGCGTCTACCGTTTTGCCTACACTCCCTGCCTTCGCCACATAGCCCGCAGCGCCCATCCCCCCGGTAACGATGGCGAGGATTGCCGGCAAAAGCTCAAACACCGCTCTGCCGATCGCTTCCCCGTAGCGCCCCGCCTGTCAGTCCGTCACGATCGGCGCGATTATCGCCTCAAAGATACGGGCGAGGGTTCCCAGCGGGTCGCGCACCAGCGCGTCGAGCAGCGCGCCGTATTTGCGGCGCGTCGCCGCGTCCCCCGCGATCAGGTTGCCCAGATCACCGACCAGCGTGACCAGTCCGGCTATCGTGTCAGAGACCCCCTCGACGAAGCCGATGACCAGCCCCGCACCCTGCCGGACGACCCAGTCGAGTGCGGCGCCGACCGGACGGAGCCACGCCCCGGCGTCCGCCGGCAGCGCTCCGCCGGTCGCGGTCCGCCACGCTGCTGCAGTCGACAACAGACTGCCCGCGATCCCGATCCCCAATGTCGCCCACGGTGCAGCGTCCGTCGTCTGCGCCAGCAGCTGCGGCAGGCTCACGACCGTCTAGGGCGGCGCCGTCACCGTCGGCGCTGTGATGCCCGCCGTCCCGCCGATCAACGCCGCACCTGGCGCGCCTGCCAGCCAGCGCGTGAGCGTCGCCGTCGCCGCGCCGCCAATCGCGGAAGCCCGGTCGCGCACGACCAGGCTGAGAAGCGCCAGCAGC
>JAGHYV010000062.1 GCA_017743475.1 Roseiflexus sp.
ATGAAGGGGATTGAAACTTCCCGTGCCGCTGCTTCCCGCTGCGCCCGCCGTACGGGAAGCGACCACTGCCCCGCAATGAAGGGGATTGAGACGAAGAGAGAGGAGATAGAAGGCAGGAAACAGAGAGCAGGGAAGCCGCCCCTGCCACGTAGGGCAGAGGATTGCCGGGGGCGCAACCGCGCGGCGCCCTCGTGGTACGTGGCGCTGCCTGGCCGCATCGCCTTGCCGAAGCCGCCACTGACCTGCAAGGCAGGGGAGTACCCCTTCCACAGGCGGTCTGGACCGGGGAGGATGTTTTGGCAAACCCCTGTGTGCTATCTCCCGTTTCAGCTATCAGGACGCTCAAACTCCCCCTTCTCCCCGTGTAGGAGAAGGAGGTGGGGGATGCTCACAAGGGTAGATGTTTTGGCAAGCCCCTGCGCGCCATCTCCTGTTTCAGTCATCAGAATGCCAAACTCCCCCTTCTCCCCTCGTGGAAGAAAGGGGCAAGAGGAGATGAGGGGCAACAGCGCACAAGAATGAAGCAATTCCGCTCGGGGTCTATGGATTTCTCGCCGATGTCATCGCCGATCTCTGGCGCAACTAGCTCCAGAATGCATTTCCGCAACGGCAATTTAAGGTTGGTGTGACTGACCGAGATGCCAGTCCAGAAGTGTATGCCGTGCAGGCGTAATCTCAGAACGATCTGTGACGTAGAAGCACCCGCGGAGAATGCTCTGATTGGATCGCACCTCCGAGACGCACGCGACGACCAGGAGATAAACAACGAACGTGCATCTACCGCACTGCCTGACGATAGACCCACTCTACCGCATCCAGCATACGCTCACGTGAGAAGAGCGTCCGCGCGCGATGTATAGCTGCCTCACTATACGTTGCACGCAGCGTCGGGTTGTCCAGCAACCGGCGGATCGCCTCCGCCAGCGCCGTCACATCACCTGGCGGAACAACCAGCCCTGTTTCGTTATGGACATTCACAAAATCGGTGCCGGTTCCCAGGGCAGTGCTGATGCACGGCAGACCGCTTGCGAGCGCTTCTGCCAGCACAATGCCGAATGCCTCGGCGCGCAGATGCGATGGGAGCACGAAAACATCCGCCTGACGATAAAGCTCCGGAAGATCTTCGTCTGTGACGTCCCCCAGAAAGCGTACCCGATCACCCAACCCGGCATTGGCAACCTGTCGCTCCAGTCGCGTGCGCTCTGGTCCGTTCCCGGCAATCCAGAGTTCCGCTCCTTTGACCTGTCGCAGCGCCTCTATCAGGAAATGCAGCCCCTTGTAGTACCGCAGTCGCCCGACGAAGAGCAGGCGCGGCACGGCGTTGGCGCGTCTGTCGCTGGGAGTGAACCGCGTGACATCGACACCGATTGGAACAACCTCGCATTTTGCAGCATAGGGGCGAAGAAACGGCGACGAGGCGATGTACCCAGGACTGGACGTGATGATCCGTGCTGCGCGTCGCAGCGTCAGTGCCAGCAGGGGGCGATAGATGTGCAGCAGACTCTTCTGCCGCACAATATCACTATGGTAATAGACAACCAGCGGCGGTGATCCGGGCAATGCCAGCGCTGCCATGTCACCCGGCGGATAGGGAAAGTGCAGATGAACAACATCGACAAAGATTGTGCGCGCCAGCGCAATCATCGCCGGGCTGAGCGGCGTCGATGCCAGGTGCAGCATCCGCGCCGCCCGGATCACGGTCAGACCCGGCGACGGTTGCTCAATCGAGGTGCGGCGATCCCTACTGGTCACCAGCACCGTCACCTGATGCCCGCGCGCGACCAGTCCTTCCGCCAGGTCGCGCACGTGCCCTTCAATGCCTCCCAGAACCGGCGGGTAGTCTTTGTAGATGTGAAGAATATGCACCGCTATGCTGCAAATGCCTGAATGAACGCCCCCATGCAGCGCATTGCCGTCCAGTAGTCGTCCAGGCGGATGTTTTCGTTCGGCGCATGCACCTGAGATCCCCGGTATCCTGTGCCGCATCCCGATGCCATGGGTGTGCCTACAGCGGTGCAAACTGGGTAGACCGGACCAGTGCCCGCCATGGTGGGGTAAATGACGGGTTCCTTGTGGTACGTCGCGCGAATGGCAGTCGTCATTGCCTGAACAACATGCGAATTGGGGTCGGATCGTCCTGGCTTCTCGTGCCCATGCTCGATGATTGCAATATCGTCAAAACCGTGTGCATTGAGATGCTGGCGCAGCGCTGCCACAACATCTGCCGGGTCCATATCGGGCACGAGACGGAAGTCGATCTTGGCGCGCGCCTCGGATGGCAGCACCGTCTTCGATCCTTCGCCGGTGTATCCGGCAAACAACCCGCAGATTGTGCAGGTAGGATTGAACAGATGCGCTTTCAGACGTTCAATGCCACGTATGCCGCCAAGAAACTGCGGAATGCCGAAATCCGCCAGCAATTCCTCGTCATCGAGCGGGATGCGTTCCAGCGCCGCCATGTCTGCTCCCGATGGCGGACGCACGCGGTCGTAAAAGCCTGGTATCAGCACACGCTCATCAGGCGCCTTGAGCGTCGCTAGCGCCCATACCAGGCGCCACGCCGGGTTGGGAACCATGGTCGCATTGGCGGAGTGCAGGTCATACGCCGCACCGCGCACCACCAGTTCAACATAGCAGATGCCCTTTGCACCGCACGCAATGGTGGGTTGCTCAAGCGCATTCACGCCGCCCGTTTCCCACAGGCACCCATCGGCGCGCAGCAGATCGGGATGGCTCTGGCAGAATGTTTCGAGATTGATCGATCCGATCTCTTCTTCCCCTTCGATCAGAAAGTTGATTCGACAGGGGAGATCGCCCTGCGTTGCGAGCCACGACTCGATTGCCTGGATACGCAGCATCAGGTTGCCTTTGTTGTCTGCAACGCCACGCGCGTACAGTTTACCATCGCGCAGGGTCGGTTCAAAAGGCGGCGAATGCCAGAGATTAAGCGGCTCTGGCGGCTGAACGTCGTAGTGGTTGTAAACCAGCAGCGTCCGCGCGCCGTTACCGATGCTGCCGTACACCACCGGCGCAGCGCCGGGTATGCGAAACATCTCCACCTGCGCACCAAGCTGTTCGAGCCGCTGCGCAACGAGCGTCGCCGTCTCTTCAATGCCAATACCCTGAGCGGCAATCGACGGTTGACGCAGCAGTGTGCAGAGTTCATCGAAGTAGCGTCCCTTGTTCTCTTCAATGTGCGCATCGAAGCGGTTCATAGCGCGATGCCTTTCAAAGAACCTCACACAAAGGCTCTTCATCAGAAGCCGTCAGCGATCGTTTATACTGTTGGCGCGTAGTGTACCATGGTTCCTGGCTCTCAGTTCCTGGTTCCCGGTTCTCAGTTCCCGGTTCTCAGTTCTCAGTTCTTGGTTCTCAGGTCTCGGTTCTCAGTGCTCAGGTCTCAGGTCTCGGTTCCTGGTTCTCAGTTCCTGGTTCCCAGTTCTCAGTTCCCGGTTCTCAGTTCTTGGTTCTCGGTTCCTGGTTCTTGGTTCTTGGTTCTCGGTTCTTTGTTCTCGGTTCTCGGTTCTTAGTTCTTGGTTCTTAGTTCTTAGTTCTTGGTCCTTAGTTCTTAACCATGTATCACTATCCTGGCGCAATCCACATGCACACCTGCTTCTCCGACGGGAGCGGCAGCGTCGAAGACCTGGCACGCGCAGCGCGTGATGCCGGGTTGCGCTGGATCATCATCACTGACCACGATGATCTCCAGGCGAAACAGTATGAGGGCTGGCTGCACGATGTACTGGTGATCGTCGGTCATGAAATCACGCCGCCGCGTAATCATTTTCTTGCGCTTCGCGTCAATCATGTCATCGACAATCGCCTTCCACCGCAGGCATTCATTGATCAAGTGTACGACGCTGGCGGGTTCGGCGTTATTGCCCATCCTGACGAGCGGGTGAAAAACAGTTTCAAGGACATCTATCGCTGGGACGATTGGGGCATCGATGGTCCAACTGAACGCGACGGGCGCACTGTCGGGATCGAAGTGTGGAACCTGATGAGCGATTGGGGTGAGCATCTCACGCCACGCAACAAGGAACTGATCTATTTTTTTCCGCGTCTCGGCATCAGCGGTCCGACGCCAGAAACCCTGGCATGGTGGGACCGGCTCAACATGGCAGGGCGGCGCACCTTTGGTGTTGGCGGGGTTGACGCACATGCCCTCATCCGACAAACGTTCTGGGGGAAGGTTGAAGTCTTTCCCTACCGCTGGACGTTTGGTACGTTGACCAACTATGTGATCCTGCCGGAACGTTTACCGCTCGATCCGGTCGCGGCAATTCACACCATCCTCGACGCTCTGGCGAACGGGCAATCCTATTTCGTCAATCGTCTCGACGGCGATTGCCCGGACCTGATGTTTCATGCGATGCGCGGCGCCGAACGCTGGTATCCGGGCGACACCGCCAGCCTGCACGGCGGACCGCTCACCTTTGTTGCCGATGTGGGATGCGACGCTGAAGTGCATCTGATCCACGACGGACGCATCCTGGCGTGCGGACTGCGCATCCTGCGGCACTCGGTCATCATGCCCGGCGTCTATCGTCTGGAAGCGTATCGTCGAGGGATGCCGTGGCTGTACACCAATCCGGTATATGTGACAGGCAAGAGGTAAGAAGCGCGAAGCGAGGGGGAATGAGGGGCGAGGAGATGAGGCAAGGGGCGAGAGGCGGGAAGGGACATTGCAACCTCTCAAGTGTAGAGTTTTTGGGAGAGATAAGCGATATTCTGCATTCTCATGCGCCTTTGCCCCTCATCCCCCCAACCCCCTTCTCCCACGAGGGGAGATGGGAGAGTTTGGGTATCCTGATGGCTGAAATGGGAGATGGCACGCAGGGGCTTGCCAAAAAACTTACCCCCGTGAGGACAAGGCAACGGCGCGACGTGGGGTCGTAGCGCTGCTGCGCCCGGACCGGCAGCGGGGGCACTCGTATCACGTGTATACCCGGCGCCCCCGCCGCGCCCACCACACCACTGCAGACGTACCAACCGCAGCCAGGGCGATCTGCGGCATATGAGCGCTTATCCACAGAATACTGCGCAACAGCGCGCGAAAGCGTTCGACCTGCATCACCTCACGCACCGGCAGGTCAACCGGCGCGTCCCAATCGAACGAGCGCAAACGCTCCAGATACCCTGCGCGCACACATCCTTCCAGGCTGAAGATGGCAATCATATCGCACAAACGGTGTGCAAGGCGCAGATCGCGCGCCAGTTCTTCCCACGACAGCGGCGTGATCCGGTCAGCGCCGCCGACGCTCACCCCGCCGCCCGTGCTGCCGACTGCCAGCGCCTGCACGTCGCGCCCGTAGCTCCACAGCACGCCCGCGCCAAAGGGACGCAGAAAACTGCTATAGAGCATGGGCAGTTCGCGGTCAACCGGCACATCCAGCAACCCCGTAAGGCGTTGCAATAACGTCGCACCGATGTGCCGCTCATCGAGTGCGAATGGCAGGATGTAGCTTTCAGTCTGGTACCCGTCTGCGCGGATCCGCTCCGCCAGCGCGTGATACGCTGCAACCGCCCGGCGCCGACGCTGGTGATCGAACAGGTTGCGCAGCATCACCCGCGCCAGCTGGCGACGATCCGCGAGAACAGCGCGCAGATCGCGCATGTCGAACTCGATATCCAGCCCAATCGCGCGCCAGATCAGCCCGTGTTCCGCCGTCCATTCCTGAAACGCAGCATAGCGCGCAACCGCTTCACGATAATTGTTGATATTGAACCAGTACCCCTGATCCTCTGGCAGCAACAGCCAGGCAGTTAGCGGAACGCTCGCTTCGCTCAGACGACGCAGCACCGCCGCTCGTTCCGCGCTCAGATCCAGCACACCGACGCAGACTCCTGCCTCCAGCGCCCGCACATGATCGATAACCGTCGGTTCGGCGAAAAGCCGGGCGAACGCTGCCCTCTCGAGTTCGCAGAAGAATGTCAGGCGCGGCGTTGCAGTCATTGGTTGACCCAGGCATCGGTGCGCCGCGCTACTTCTTCGTACAACTGGCGCACCTGTTCCAAACCCTCGTCGGTAACAACCGGCATATTGCGGTACACCTGCTTGTCGAGCATGCGCTCCTTGACCCCGCTGGGCCAGATGCGCCACGAGTCGTTGTCGATCACATCGGCGACCAGCAACCTGCCTGATGTGTCGCGCCCAAACTCGATCTTCAGGTCGCACAGCACGACATCCTGCGCCGCCCATGCCTCTTCGATCAGCAGAAAGACGCGCCGCGACTCGGACGCCATCTGCTCGACTTCATCGGCGCTGGCGATCCCCCGTGCAATGATCTCTTCCGGCGTTATCTGCGGATCGTGCCGCGCATCGTCCTTCAGGAAAAACTCGAGCAGCGGCGGATCGAAGCGCGTCCCTTCGGCGACATCGGGATTCCGCCGGATGTACGATCCGGTTGCGATCCGCCGGTTCACCACTTCGAGCGGGATCATGGCGCAACGGTACACAACCATCACCGATGGCTCAGGCGCTGCAACGAAGTGCGTGGCGACACCGGCATGGTTGAGCATGGTGAACACATTGGCGGTGGTGCGCCCGCTCAGCGCCCCTTTGCCGGGAATAGTATGACGACGGGCGCCATCGCCCGCGCTGATCCCATCCTTGTGAACAATGATCGCCAGCGCCGGATCGGTAGGGTGTGCGTAGACGATTTTGGTCTTGCCTTCGGCAAGTTTCTCTCCTGCGTTCATCGGTCGCTCCTTTCGCGCAGACGCGCGAGTTCCTCTTCGAGCGCCGCAACCCGCGCGGCGAGCGCCTCGGCGCGCTGTCGTTCCGCCTCGGCGCGCTGTCGCTCCACCTCTTCCGGCAGCAACACGAGTGAACCATCGGCGTGAAACAAACGCGGCCAGGTATGCTCCTCTCCCAGATACACACCCCGCCATGGACCGATCCAGAAACCGAGTTGCTCGCTCCACAACCGCCCGTGCTCGTTCGGCACCAGCGGATGGTAGCGCATATCCGGTCCCAACCGCCACCCCAGAAGACGCTCGACCTCCGGCGCAATGCAAAAGTACTCAGGAGTGCGAAACCGCTGTTCGTACAGGTCCTTCTTCGCACCAAGATCAACGCTCTCCGTACTCGGCGACAACAGTTCGATGATGACATCGGGATACCGCCCGTCCTCATCCCAGATGGCCCAGTAGAGCCGCGGCTTTGTGCCGTCCACCCCTTTCACGATATAGAGATCGGGTCCGCGGTATTCGTCGTTGCGGATCTGCTTCCAGCTGTAGTACACGAACATGTTGACGCCGATGTAGTAGTCGGTCATCACGCCGCCATGCGCCGCAACATAGGCGGCTTTGAGGATCACGGCGCTGTGCGCATGCCAGGGCGACTCCATACGTCCTCCATCGTCGTATGGCAAGTCGCCCGGCGGCGGCGAGATCAGCACCCCCCACGGCAGTTGAGTCTCGGTGTGGGGCGCTGCCGGATCGGTTGCGGTTGAAGCGCTCATTGACTGTTGCTCCTGTGCCTGCCACGTCTACACGAAGAAGTGTATCATAGAAGTGGCAGGTTGTCAAACACATGTTCGCATCAGTCGATCAACTGGACATTGCCACCAGTGACAACTTCACCGACTAGCGATGCTTCGGGAACGGCGCGCAGCGCGGCGTCGGCGGCGTCCGATGGGACGATCACCAGCATGCCGAGTCCCATGTTCAGGGTGCGGAACGCTTCGCGTTCATCGAGACCGGCAGCCTGCACCACGAGGGTGCAGATCGGCGGGATCGTCCATGTTCCGCGTCGGATGACGGCGCCACATTCTTCTGGAAGCACACGCGGCAGGTTCTCGTAGATGCCGCCGCCGGTGATGTGCGCCATTGCGTGCACCGCGACGCCGGCCACTTCGAGTTGCTCGAAGGCGTGAAGGTAGACACGGTGCGGTTCGAGCAACGCTTCGCCGATGCTCCTGCCGTTCAGTTCAGCTGGTCGTGCATCGTAGCCCCAGGCGCTGCCGGGACCCAGCACCCGCCGCGCCAGGGAGTACCCGTTTGTGTGCAATCCGCTCGACGGCAGCGCCAAGATCACATCACCCGCCGAGACGTTGCGCGGGAGCATCTGCGCCCGTCGGACGACACCGACGATCGTTCCTGCCAGTTCGAATGCTCCCTCACGGTACACATCCGGCATCTGCGCGGTTTCGCCGCCAAGCAGGACGCATCCAACCTCACGGCACGCCGCCGCAACACTCGCTACCAGCGTTGCCACGCGCTGCGGGTCGAGACGATCAACCGCCAGATAGTCGAGCAGGAACAACGGACGCGCTCCCTGCACCAGAATATCGTTGACGCAGTGGTTGACCAGATCGTAGCCGAGGGTTTCATAACGACCGAGCGCCGCCGCCACGAGCGTTTTGGTGCCAACGCTGTCAGTCGATGCCACCAGAACAATATCGTCGGTCTCCCCCCCCACGGCAGCGCGCAGATCGAAACACCCGCCGAACGCCCCTATTCCTGCCAGGACTGCAGATGAGTAGGTCGAGCGGACGGCTTCCGCCATCAACTGTCTGGCGCGCGCAGCAGCGTCGATATCGACGCCTGCCTCACGATATACGGTCATACCCATGCTCCGTCAGGGTGATTGATCGCTTCCTGTATCTTACCACGAACATGTCGCCCCTAACGCCGTGTGCTATACTGTCTGCGTCCCGCGAAATGGCGTGGAGGTGAGTCATGGCGCATAAGACGTCGAACCATCGACCTGGGCTGCTCGACCGGTTGCTGCGGATCGAGCGGGCAGAATCGCGCGATCATATCGAATCCGAAGTTGTTGAATTGCAGAATGTGTCGATCGGATCGGTCGATGCGCAAAAGGCGACAGTATCACGTGCGCTGGTACGATCAGTGACTGCGCAGGACGACGTTGCGATGACACTGAGTGGCGCGCTGTCGGTGCGTGCCAGCGGTGATGTGGGTATGACCGGGAGTGTATCTCCGCTGGTCATGGCCGCGCGTGACGTGCGGCTGAGCAATTCCTCGGCAGGAGTCGTGACTGCGCGCGAGGCACGCGTTGAATCGGGCATGGTTGGGGTATTGCTGACAGGTTCGGCAACGCTCGGCGATCAGACGCACGTGGTGCTGAGCGGACGCGATGCGCTGCTGTTTGGCGCAGCCGTCGGTATCTTCTTCCCGCTGGTCGCCTACCTGCTGCGCCGTTTCGCTCCGCCGCCAAAAGAACAGGAACCACGCCCCTGGTACACACGCGCTGGTCTCTGGGCGCTGCGACAAACCATCGTGCTTAGCGGCGCTGCGCTGATTGGGTGGGTCGCCTACCGCACACTGCGCAACCATGTGACGCGCCTGCTGCCCGGTATGATCCATCGATGAACAACATGGAAACCCGGCAACAATCTGCTGTTGCTCGTCGCCGCCTGGTGGTGCGCGGTATTGTGCAGGGGGTCGGTTTCCGTCCCTTCGTCTATGGTCTGGCGCAGCGCTTCGGGTTGGGCGGGTTCGTGTTCAACGACAGCGACGGTGTCACCCTGGAGATCGAGGGTTCCATCAGCGCGCTTGATGCGTTCGAGCAGACGTTGCGCAGCGCACCGCCGCCATTGGCACGGATCGACTCGGTGATCGCCACAACGGTCGCGCCGCGTGGCGAAACATCCTTTCATATCGAGACGAGCCGCGCCGCAGCTGCACGCAATACCCTCATCTCGCCCGATGTCGCTACGTGCGATGATTGCCTGCGCGAGTTGTTCGATCCGAATGATCGGCGCTTCGGTTACCCGTTTATCAACTGTACGAATTGCGGTCCGAGATTCACAATTGTGCTCGATGTGCCGTATGACCGGGCGCAGACGACGATGCGCGTCTTTCCGATGTGCCCGGCATGCCAGGCGGAGTACGATGATCCCTTGAACCGCCGTTTCCACGCGCAACCCAACGCCTGCGCTGTGTGCGGTCCTTCACTGGCGTTTCACTGGTGGTCGTCGGTGCCGCTCCCGAACCTTCCCGCCGCTGCGTCTCCGCTCGAACAGGCGGTGGTCGCGCTAGCGCACGGCGCAATCCTGGCGATCAAGGGGTTGGGCGGGTACCATCTGGCGTGCAATGCGCTCGATCATGATGCGGTTGCGCGCCTGCGCGCCCGGAAACAGCGCGAAGCCAAACCGTTCGCGCTGATGGTGCCCGACCTGGCGACAATCCGGCGGTTATGTTATGTCAAACAAGAAGAAGCGACGCTCCTCGAAGCGCGCCAGCGTCCAATCGTGTTGCTCGACGCGCTGCCCGGTGCGCCGGTTGCACCGTCCGTTGCGCCAGGGTACACAACACTCGGCATCATGTTGCCGTACACGCCGCTGCATCATCTGCTGATGCGCGCATACGCGGCTGCAATTCCGGATCAACCGGCAGTGCTGGTGATGACCAGCGGTAACCTGAGTGACGAACCCATCGCCTATCGCGACGACGACGCCGCAATGCGACTGAGGTCGATCGCCGATGGTGCGCTGACCCACAATCGCGACATTCATATGCGCTGCGACGACTCGGTGGCGCGTATCGTTGCAGGGGGGGTGCAACTGCTGCGCCGGTCGCGTGGGTATGCTCCCGAACCGGTGACGCTGAAGCTCAACGTTCCCAAACCGCTCCTGGCAACCGGCGGGCACCTGAAGAACACCTTCTGCCTGGCGAAAGGGCGCGATGCATTTCTCAGCCATCACATTGGCGATCTGGAAAACCTGGAGACGCTGACGTCCTTCCGTGAAGGGGTGCGGCATTTTGCCAGGCTTTTCGATTGCGAACCAGAAGTTGTGGCATACGACCTGCATCCTGAGTATCTGGCGACCAAAGAGGCGCTGGCCTCGGACATTCCACTGAAGATCGGGGTGCAGCATCATCATGCCCATATTGCCAGCGTTCTGGCAGAACATGGCATCGTGGGACCGGTCATTGGCGTGGCGGCGGATGGCGCAGGGTACGGTCTTGATGGCGCAATCTGGGGATGCGAGGTGCTGATCGCCGATCTGCACGACTTCACCCGCTTTGCGCACCTGGCGTATGTGCCGTTGCCCGGCGGTGATGCAGCAGTGCGGCAGGTGTGGCGGATCGGCGCAACGTATCTGCACCGCGCCTTCGGTGATGGGTTCCTTGACCTAGACATTCCGTTCGTGCAGCGGATCGACCGCGAACAGTGGCGACTGATCGCCCGGATGATCGAACGCGGCATTAACGCGCCGCCAACCTCGAGCCTGGGACGCCTGTTCGATGCGATTGCCGCGATCGCCAGCATCCGTGATATTGCGTTGTACGAGGGACAGGCAGCAATTGAATTAGAGATGACAGCTACCCCCGATCCGCATCCGTACCCGTTTGCGTTGCTTCCGGGAACGCCAATGCGCATCGATGTCATGCCGACCATTCACGCAATTGTGGAGGATATCCGGGCGGGCGCGCCAGTCGCGCGGATCAGCGGACGATTTCACTGCACAGTAGCCGACATGCTGGCGCAGGCATGCGAACAGGCGCGCGCGACTGGCGCGCCCGATGTGGTGGCGCTCAGCGGCGGCGTTTTTCAGAACCGGCATCTGACCGAACTGCTGGTGCAGCGCTTGGAACGCGCCGGTTTTCGTGTACTGCTCAACCGGCGCGTCCCGCCGAACGACGGCGGTCTCTGCCTGGGGCAGGCGGCAGTCGCCGCAGCGCGTCTGCAGGAGCGGCGCTGAAGCAATTCGCATATGCGAGAATAGTTATGGAACACACACTCATTTCACCACTCGACATGCACATCCACTTCCGCGAAGGCACCATGTTGCAGACGGTTGCGCCCCTGTCGGCGCACGACTTTGCTGGCGGCGTCATCATGCCCAACCTGGTTCCGCCGGTGGACAACCTCGAACGCCTGCTGCACTACCGGGCTGAGATTGACGCGGCGATAAGCGGCACAGGATTTACTCCCTATATGACGCTGTTCTTCCGCGCGTACAGCGAAGCTGAGCTGCGCGCTGCGCGACCCCATATCATCGGGATCAAACTCTACCCGGCAGGTGTCACGACTAACAGTCAGGCGGGGGTGCAGCGCATCCGCGACGCCGAGCCGACCCTGGCTGTGATGGAAGAACTTGGCATTCCGCTCCTCGTTCATGGCGAAACTAGCGGCTTTGTGCTTGATCGCGAGCGCGAATTCTTGCCAATCTACGCGCATCTGGCGCGGCGCTTTCCACGCCTGACTATTGTGATGGAGCATATTACCACCCGCGAAGCTGTTGCACTACTCGATGAGCACCCCAACCTGTACGCCACCATTACCCTGCACCACCTGCAGATCACCCTCGATGACGTAGTGGGTGGACTGTTGCAACCACACTTGTTCTGTAAGCCGATTGCCAAACGCCCTGAGGACCGCGACGCACTGCTCCGCGCTGCACTCGCTCCCCATCCGAAAGTCATGTTCGGCAGCGACTCTGCACCTCATCCGGTCAGCGCCAAGGAAGCTGCCGCCTGCGCAGCGGGAATTTTCAGCGCACCGGTTGCGCTGCCGCTGCTGACAGAGATCTTCGCGCAGCACGGCGCGCTCGACCGGTTGCAAACGTTCGTGTCGGACAATGCGCAGCGGATCTATGGCATAACACCACCGCAGAAAACCGTGATCCTCCGACGTGAGGAATGGAGCGTTCCGCTGCGGTACGGCGATGTGATGCCGTACTATGCCGGACGCCCGGTGCTGTGGCGAGTGGTTCTGCGCAGGATCGATCACTCTGATCGTTCGATTGAGCTTGCGCATGGTTGATAAAGCTGCACATATTCGCAAATCGTTCTGCTCCGGTTTGTTCCATCTGTCACATTGCGCCTCGTAACTTGCTGTGATACACTAAGGGTGCAGAAAACGTTAAGAATGCATTGCTCCGCAACGAACGCACCAATCTGCGCTCGACGGGGAAGATTATGTCTACAAAACGCACAGTGCCGCGTAAGGTGACAATCAGCCAGATCGCAAAAGAAGCTGGCGTTTCAAAAACGGCAGTATCGTTCGCATTCAACGATCCGTCGCAACTCTCACCCGCGACGGTCAACCATATTCGCGCCATTGCTGAACGATTGGGATATTCGCCCGATCCAATTGCGCGCAGTATGACGACGCGCCGGACAAATGCGCTCGGTGTGTTGCTGCCGCTGGACATTGCGGCAACGATGGCAAATCCCTTCTTCCCACTATTTCTGCGCGGTGTCGGCGCGGTGTGCGGCGCTACGGGAATGACGTTGATGCTGGTGCCGCCGTTGTGGGGTTCGATGCTCAAAGCTATTCCGCACGCAACTGTCGATGGATTCATCGTCGTTGGGCTGGAAATTGACCGTGGCGAGGTGCAGCAACTACGACGGCGGCGCGTGCCTTTCGTGATGGTTGATGGCAATGCCCCGGAAGACATTCCCGCAATCAATGTCGATGATCGCCAGGGTGCACGCGCAGCAATGATGCATATCCTGAGTCTCGGTCACCGCAGGATCGGGATCGTCTCACTGGAGTCCTGGCATCATCGCTATGAAGATTTCACCAGCACGATTGCAGCCCGTCTTGCCGGGTATCGTGAAGGGCTTGCGGAGTATGGTCGAACGATTGACGATCCCGACATTCAAATGGTGACGGTTTCGACCAGTCGTGCAGGTGGGGTTGAGGCATTCACCCGCCTCTGGCGATCTGAATCACCGCCAACTGCGATTGTGGCGATGAGTGATATTACGGCGCTGGGTGTGCTCGAAGCAGCGAAGGCGCACGGGGTGCGCGTGCCAGATCAGCTTTCGATTGTGGGATTCGACGATCTGCCGGAAGCCGCAAACGCAGCACCGCCGCTGACGACGGTACATCAACCGATTGAAGAGAAGGGGCGACTCGCAGCAGAGATGCTGGTAGCAGCGCTTGATGACGAGGAGAGTGAGCCGGTCCACCATCTTCTTCCCACTGAACTGCTCGTGCGCGGCTCGACTGGCGTACCGGTCTGGTCTGCTCAACCTGTGTCCACCTAGAAAGGGTTTCTCATGTTCATCCTTGGCGTGCTCATCGCAATTGGATCAGCAGTGGCATTCGCCGCACTCGGTCTGGCGACGCTATTCGGCGGCGTCCGTTCGACGACCGAACAGATTATCCCCGGCTTCGTTCCCGACCGACCAGGAAGCGCTGAGCGCACGCTGACTCTCGTTGCAGTGTGGGTTCCAGTGATTGTTGTGACGATCTTCGGCGTCTACACAGCGTACCGGATTATCGAGATGGTCATTCAGGCGCTGGCGTAGGCTGCTGGTTCGCCAGGTCGAGCGCCTGACGCAGTGCCGCCTCGTAGATCGGGTCGTGGTGTGCCAGGCGCAGTTCATCGGCAATCAGGGTTGCTGCGTCGAGCGCCGGGAGGTGTACAGCACGCTCAACAGGCATCAAGTCGTCAATTACAGTGCACGCTATCAGGTAATCTCCAGTCGCGCTGCGGATCACGGTAAACCGGGCATCAGTCGTTTCCAACACTGCCGACATCAGATCGTCGGCAGTTTCTGTTGCGACCTCCACCCGATCGATCCGCACTGATCCGCCGTCGGGTCGTGACAGAACGGCGCCAGTATGGTGCACTGCGGACAGTCGCCAGTCAAGACGTGCGGCAATCCAACCGGCAAGCAACAGCGCAGCAGTCGCTCCGCGCGGGACGTGCGAAATCGTGACGCACTCAATTGACTGCAGACGCTGGAGCGCGGGTGGTGCATCAAATAGTTGCGCAATCTGTTCCCGCCACGGAGTCAGACGCCCCCACACAAAGTCGCCCACTGCGACTCCCGCATCGATCAATGCCTGCACTGCATGCAGCGTGTCCACTCCTCCAGGCATCTGCGCAGTATCCAGGATCAGGCGATCCGCCACAGGTTGCAGACTCGCCAGCAGCGCGTGGTCGGGGAAACGGTCGAGCGTCCACCACAGGACGACCGGCACATCCGGTTCCAACAGTGAGAGCACAATCCCTGGAATGTACGGACCGGCAGCGTGTGACGCAATGATTGTAATCTGCTCACCACACATCTGTGGACGACCCGGTGGCGCAAGCGTGCAATGCGCCTGAACCCAGGCTTCCAGTCGCGGTTGTGGCGCAGTCGTATGCTCGTCGCCGTCAAGTGCCGCCACGATAGCCCGATGAGGTCGCAGTGCTGTCAGTCGCGCAATGATATTGGTGACAGGTGCAACCTTCGCAGCGTCGGTCAGGACGACCAGATTGAAGATACACGCGCGCATGAGTGCAACACCACCCGTCTGTTCAGTCTCCGTTGCTGCACTCCACAGTCGCGCCAGTTCACGCTCGATGGCGCCAGCATCGACCTGGGTCAACCGCATCGGAGGTGTGGTGAATATATCGGTCACAACCGCCTCCATTTCGCCCCAGCGGATGCTATCAGATCATTAGCGCGTGCGGGTCCCCAACTCCCTGCGCTATAATTGGGAAAGGTCGGCGGCGGCGCTGCCGCCCACCCTTTCAGCACCGGATCGAGCAGCGACCACATTGCTTCAATTTCGTCGCTCCGGATGAACAGAGTCGAGTCGCCCAGCAGAGCGTCCAGCAGCAATCGTTCATACGCTTCGGGAGACTCGACGCCGAATGCTGCATTATAGCGAAAATCCATCATGACCGGACGAATGATGTTCGACTGACCGGGAACTTTGGATGCGAACCGTAGCGAGATCCCTTCATCCGGTTGAATGTTGATCGCCAGCACATTTGGCTCGATGCCGCTGAGAGGACCATTTTCGAAGAGCATGAGCGGCGCCATTTTGAACTGAATGGCAATCTCGCTGACACGCTTAGGCAACCGTTTACCGGTGCGCAAAAAGAACGGAACCCCCGCCCAGCGCCAGCTCTCGATGTACAACCGCAGCGCCACAAAGGTCTCGGTATGCGAATCGGGAGCGACCCCCGGCTCGTCACGATATCCCGGCACAGGCACGCCGCCAACTGCTCCGGCACCGTACTGCCCGCGCACCGTCGCCTGCTCGACCTCTGTTGGCTCAATAGGACGCACTGCGCGCAACACTTTGACCTTCTCGTCCCGCACCGCATCGGCGCGGTACCCCACCGGTGGCTCCATCGCGGTCAACGAGAGAAGTTGCAATAAATGATTCTGGACCATGTCGCGCAGGGCTCCGGTGCGATCATAGTAGCTGCCGCGTCCTTCGACGCCAACGCTCTCAGCAACGGTGATCTGCACATGATCGACATAGCGGCGATTCCAGAGCGGCTCAAAAATACCGTTGGCAAAGCGAAACACCAGGATATTCTGAACGGTTTCCTTGCCCAGATAGTGATCGATTCGATAGATCTGCTGTTCATCGAACACCCGGTGCACCACGCGGTCGAGCGCCTTTGCGCTTTCCAGGTCGGAGCCAAACGGCTTCTCGATGATGATGCGCGTCCATCCGCCGTTCGGCGAGCAGTTCAGACCGGCTTCACCCAATCGCTGCACGATTTCGGCATACGACTCAGGGGGCGTCGCCAGGTAGAAGAGGCGGTTGCCGCCTGTGCCCCGTGCAGCGTCGATCTGGTCGAGGCAGTCGGCAAGCGCTATGTATCCCTGTGGATCATCGAACGCCGAACGAATGTAGAAACAACCGGCAGCGAAGCCCTGCCACAGTGCATCATCAATGCCAGCACGCGCGTGCTGGCGGGCGCTTCGCAAAAGTGACTCGCGAAAATGGTCGTCGCTCCAGTCACGCCGGGCGAACCCCACGATACTGAATCCTGGCGGAAGCAACCGTTCTCGCTGAAGTTGATACAGCGCCGGGATGAGTTTCCGATGGGTCAGATCGCCTGTTGCACCAAAGATGACCACCGTGCATGGTGGCGGCGTGCATTGCATCCGTATGCCTGAACGCAACGGATTGACAGTGAGAGAGTTCATCCTCTTCATTCCTGTGATGTATTTATGGCATGGTAGTTGGCGTTGGCAATGCTGGCTCACGGAAGGGGCGCGGTCGATCAGGGAGCGACCCACGCAGAATCTGACCGCCGTTGACCATGTAGATCACCGGTCGATTGCCGCTCTCATCAACAAAGATGCTGAGCAGCTGATCAAGCGTAAGCGGACTGTCTGGCGGAGCGCTAATCTGCTGAAGGAATTCGCCGGTCTGTTTGTCGATCTGAATGATACGCCCGTTGAAACTATCGACCAGAAAGATCGAGCCACTATCTGGCGGACCAGTGACAAAAAAGCGAGTCGCGGTCACCAGCGGCGGACGGATCCGAGGAACAGGAATCTCTCGCTCAAATGCGCGCTCTCCAGCGCTATTAGTTGCAAAAATCAACACGCGACCGTCCGGCAGCAAAAGATTGATCTTGCCATCGACTGCCAGGTCGATAGCACTTTCCACCTCGCGTCCGCCATCATTCTGGATCCATGGGAGAGGAAAGGCGCCGTACTCGCCGCTCAGGTAGCGCAGAACGTTGTTGCGCAACGCGCCAAGAATGTACAGGTTCCCTTCGTAGTTGACCGCGCGAAAACGTGCACCGACGCGCCCCCATTCTTCGCTTCCCGCCAGAATACTGTATCTCCATTCATTGCCGCTGCGAAAATAGAATGTGAACGGACCACTCTCACCGCTCTGCGCCACTGCAACAATATTATCGATGCGCCAGGCTGTGGCGCGCACACGTCCAACGCTTAGCGGACCAACAGTATCTTCAGGGCGGAGAAATGGCTGTGCTATGCCGCCAGTGCGCGGCGCCCGATACAGAACGCCCGCATGTGCATCAAGCAGATAGATGGCGCCAAACAGTTGGGTGTCAGTCACGGTGCGGGGCGGCGGCGGCACAACCACCGTATCGAACAGCCCACCTGGCAACGGATGGCGCGTGACTTCAGTCAAATCATCGAAGTAGGTTTGTTTTTGCACAGCTGCCAGCGCCCTGACATATTCACGCATCAACTCATCGTAGCGCTGACGATTCGCTGTCGTTGCTGTAATCACTTCCGAACTGCGCAGTGCAGCCAGCACTTCTTCGGCTTCGATCAGACGTTCCTGTGCAGTTGCTTCATCGGGCGCATCACGAATCGCAGCGACCGACCGTTCGGCTTCAGTAAGCGCATTATCCGCTTCACGCAGCGCATTCTCACGGCTCAGGTTCATACCGTACAGAATGAGCAGACTGATAAGCGAGACCAGCAGCAGCAAGAGCGCCCACGGAAAAGGCGGGTTCTGCCGCCGGTAACTGAGACCGGCAGGACGGTACTGACGCGGCAACGCGCGCGGCGGCGCAGACGGGCGTGGACGCAAACGCCGAACAATCGCATCGCTGATGCGCGTGAACGGGTTTGTCAATTGCTCAAATGCGCCTGATGACGGTGATAGTCGTCCTGTCGCTCTTCCCAACCGTCGTCGTTGCGCAAATGTAATTTCTACTGGGGTATCGCCCAGATCGATGACTCGTTCCGGCGCTGGCTCATCACAAAACGACACTTCTCCCAGCAGCGCGCTGGGGGCCATTGGCATGTGCTGGGACGAACGTCCAGGTGACGGTACGGAGCGATGATTCGTATCCGCACGCAGCGGCTCGTTCAGATTGAGTGGTCGCGGAACCGGCGGCGGATCGGGCGAGTAGGGCGGTTCTTCGTATGGGCGTTTCAGGCGCGCCTCGTCCTCTGCCAATCGAGCGCGGGCAATTTCCCGTCGCTTGCGCGCTTCACGCTCTGCCGGACCGCGTACCAGCCAGACCAGATCGGCGCCGGCGCGCGCAAGGTGAGCTGCTATCCCGCTAAGCGCCAGTTTCGTTCGTTCGTTGACGCTGGCTGCGCTGAACGGCGACGCCTGAGCGGCAGGACTCAGCCGCGCGAAGGTCATCGTGACGATACCGTGCGCATCAGCAACCTGGTGATGGCGACACAGCGCTATGATCGCAGCGACCGCATCGTCCGGCTCTGGCGACCGGAGCAGGCGGGTGACTTCTTCGCGCGAGAGAAGGTTGGACAGATTGCTGGTGCAGATAATCACGCCATCGCCGGGGCGCAAAACAGCGCGGTACAGGTCTGGTTCGACGGTGAGGCTCGCACCGAGTGCACGTGAGTGGAAGAGCGTTGCTGTTCCACCCCAGGGGGCATTTGCTGACAGGGCGCGCAACCGCCCCTCTGCCATCACATACGCCTGCGCTGGCGTAACCTGAGCAATGAACAGGTCACGATCTTTAATGACGGCACATGTTAGACCCACGACAGCGCGTTTTTGTGGCGGCGCATTGAAGTTCTGCTGGTAGAGCACTCGATTGGCAGCCACGATCGCTTTGCGCAGCGAAGAAGTCACGGAAAACGATGGTTCGTCGTAGAACACCCTGCGAATCGTGCGTATGACGAGCAGGCAGGCATCGCGCCCACGTGACACATCCTGGTCGGCTTCGACCACGATATGCAGTTGCCCCTTGCGCGCTTCGGGGGCAAAGGGGTTGGACGGCGCGGCTATGAGCGTCAGGTCACTCCCTGACTGCGGAATGCCGCTCACCAGTCCGAACGCGCTGGACCGTGTGACGTTCCCGGACATGAGATCTCTTCTCTGCTTCAATCCGTACTGAATTATAGCACGCAAAATTAATACAGAACCTGACCAGGAGTTGCGATCCATGGCTCGAGCAATCTGGAACGGAATCGTCATCGCAGAAAGCGATGCGACCATTGTTGTTGAAGGGAATCACTACTTTCCGCCGGATTCGGTTAAACGCGAATACCTGCGCGAGAGCGCCACACATACGGTGTGCGGCTGGAAGGGAGTCGCAAGTTACTATGATGTGGTTGTCAACGATGCGGTGAACCGCGATGCTGCGTGGTACTACCCGGAACCGAAGGAAGGCGCACGCCGGATCGCCGGGTATATCGCCTTCTGGCGCGGCGTGAAAGTTGAAGCCTGAGCGTTGCCCGCAACGCTGGAGCAGGCGACGCGCGACGCTCTCTTACGTATCAGCGATAAATCAACAATGACCTTACTGCACAAACGCATCCCCAAAGACGCCAGGTGCAAAGCGTTCTTCATCAATCACTCTCTGCGTCCTCTGCGCCGCTGTGGTGAAATGACCTTGTTGCAGGAGACTCTATAATGATTGTGTGCACCTCGCGCGGTCCGTGTACGCCAAGCGTAAGGGTCAGTTCGATATCAGCAGTGCGACTCGGACCGGTGATCAGTGTCAGTGCGCTGGCATCGGCGAATACATCGCCATACGTCTGTTTGATGCGTTCAATCGCCTCACCCAACCCTCGCACGAATTGCTCCCGACGCACAACGGCGATAAACACTGGCGCGAGCAGCGATGCCATCCGCGGTCGCCCGGCACCGCTGTGAATGACCAGGGTTGCACTCTCGGCAATCGCTGCATCGACCGCGGCGATACACACTGGAGCACGCTCATGCGCCTGTAACAACGCCGCGCGCTGCTCCGGCACCCCTGCGATCCGCCCATCGAGACGAGTCACCCCGCGCTGTCGAAGCAGTTCAGCAAGACCAGGCAGATTGATTCGCTCGAAGTCCCATGTAATAACCTCCTGCGTCTGATGCTGCTGGAGTACGTCGCCGATGACCTCCAGCGCTGCTTCGTCGTCGGCGCATACATGCGGGTATGCCTGGAGTTTTGTCAGTTCGGCAGCGAACTGCTGCACCAGGTCGTCGTGGGTAACAGGATGGACGAAAGGTGGCGGGGTGTGCGGAGTGCGCGCCGATTCGGTTTCCAGAAACGGGCGGGTGGTGCGCAACCCGGCGCGGATGCGCTCAATGATGCGTTCGCGGCTGTTGTTCATACCTGTGCTCGCTATCGAAAGGAATATGGCGTCTTGATTCTAGTATGACAGTCAGGAGCCGTGAAGTAGCATCAAAGCAAAACTTAGTTGCAACGACGCAACTAGGCCGGGGAGAGAGGTTGCAATCTGACTGCATAACACACAAAAGTGCTATTTCGGTGCGGCGATTCGCGATCAGGACGTGGAGCGGAACAATATCGTCCAAAAGCGCTTGCAGATACTGACGCGACCACGCATATTGCTCCTGGCGGGCAAACATGGAATGAGAGCACGAGAAATCTCGTTGTAATTAAGAACTCTACCCTTGAGAGCCTGTGCGCAGGAGTTCGAGAGCGGACAGAAAATATGTACGATGCACATTTCCGTCAGCATCAGAACGCCATGGTGGGCAGGTTTGGAACCCACCCCTGCCAGTGCGGTGCGTAGGAGCGGACAGAATAGCAGATTGCGCATTGCAATGCCAGAAAACGTATCTTTGCTCAAACGTTCTGTCCGCCCTTAGGCGCAGGAGAGGGGGCGGGGGGTGAGAGAAAAAGAGCGCCAAGGATACGCCAAAGCTCCTCGGTTCTCAGTTCTCGGTTCTCAGCTCTCGGTTCTCAGCTCTTGGTTCTCGGTTCTCACTCCTCACGCAGCGCCAGCGCCGGCGACGTTCGCCCCATGCGCCATGCCGGGTACAGCCCCGCCAGCAGCGCAGCAACAACGGCTACTGCCACTGCCTGCACCAACAGCGCGCCGTTCAACTCGAAGAGCAGCGTCCAACCGAACGAGCGGCGGTTGATGACGTACACGAGCACTGCTGCCATCATGATTCCCACCGGAATCGCCAGCACCCCCGCGAACAACCCCATAAGCCCGGCTTGCCCGATGACCAGCCCCCACAACTGACGCGGCGTCAGCCCATTGGCACGCAGCACGCCCATGTCGCGTGCCCGTTCGAGTTGTAGCGCCATGAGCGCCGCAAGAATGCCGATGAACGCCACAATCGTCGCCAATAGTTGCAGCACTGTCGTAATCGCAAATGTGCGATCAAAAATGGCCATCGATGTCTCGCGCAGCCCACGGTTCGAGACGATATTGATCGCAAGACCGGGCGGCATCCGCGCGCGCAGATCGCTTACCAGTTCATCGACATCCACCCCCGGCGCAACATACAGTCCAAGTGATGAGAGTCGTCGGTCGTCCCAAAGTTCGCGGTACACCGCAAGGTCGATCATCGCTACACCCTGATCGCTGCCATAATCGTAGAAAACGCCGGCAATCGGAAATTGCCGTTCACCACGGTCGGTCAGCAGAGTGAGCGTATCACCGGGACGCAGGTTGTGGCGGTACGCCAGCGGCTCCGAGATCAGCGCTGCGCCCCTGGCGAACGCCTGCCAGACAGCAGACTCATCAACAGCGCCAACCCACTGGAACACCCGATGATCCGCCGGCGTCACATCCAGCGCAATCGTCAGCAGCGGTCCGACGCTGCTCTCAATGGTGGCGCTGCGGTAGCGTCGATACCGCTCGATGCCTGGCGTTTCGAGGATACGCTGGATCGCTTCTTCCGGCAATGGCGAGTCGAGGCGGTTGCCGCGCGCACTCGGCGCAGACACGAATATATCTGCGCGAATGGTATTCTCCAGCCAGCGTTCAACCGTGGTACGGAAACTGCTCACCATGAGACCGACGCCAATCGTTACCGAGACAGCGATCATGAGCGCAGCGACGGCGACCGAGGTGCGACTGAGCGATGCAACAATGTCACGTGCTGCCATGCGCCCTAGCAAGCCGAAGATGCGTCCGGCGACCGGTCGTGTCGCAGCGGCAAGTCCCTGCATCACCAATGGCGTCAACGCCGCTGCGCCGACGGTCAACGCCAGCAATCCGCCAAAACTCAGCGTCAGACTGCGCCCTGGCACGGTGAGCAGCCCCAACCCGATCAGCAGGAGCGCCACGCCTGCCAGCGCTGCCAGGCGCACCGCGCGACGCGCCCGATCCTCATATGACGAGCGGCGCAGCACAGTGCGCGGCGGCGTCAACGTCGCTTCGGCAGCAGGAACCGCCGCAGCCGCCAGCGTCGCCGCAACGCCAAGCGCAAACCCCTTGATGAGCACGCCGGGCGCTACATCAACCGAACGCACCGTGACAGCAAAATAGAGGTCGTTGATCGTCTGCGTCACCAACCCGACCAGACCGCGCCCCAGCGCCACCCCCAGCGCCAGACCCGCCAGCGCGCCGATCAACCCGATCAGCAGCGCTTCTCCCAGCGTCAGCGCCAGTATCTGCCGCTGCGATACGCCGATGCAGCGCAGCGTTCCGATCAGGCCGCGCCGCTGCACCACCGAGAAGGTCATGGTGTTGTAGATCAGAAACGTGCCGACGACCAGCGCCAGCAGACTGAGCGCAGAAAGGTTGAGTTCGAATGCTGCCGTCATCTGCTGCACGGCGTTGCTGCGCTCTTCGGGGCGCTCGATACGCACACCCGGCGGCAACACGGCGGTAATGCGCTGCACCAGCACCTCCCCTTCGGCGCCATCGGGAATGATCAGGTCGATGCTGCTCAACCTGCCGACGCTTCCCATCCACTCCTGCGCCGTGGCAATATCAACGATCAGCAAGCCGTCAAGCGCGCGCCGGCTGGCATCGTCGGCTGGCTCCAGTAACCCCACAATCTCTGCCTCGACCGCCGTTGCGCCGATCATGAGCGGCAGGCGCGCACCGCTGACAATGCCGGCTTCGCGCGCAGTTTCCGCCGAAATGAGCGCCGCGTTGGGGCGCGTCATCAGCATGCTGTAGCACTCAAAACCCTGGCACCCCTCCTGCGCCGATGGCGTGCGGTCGAGTCCGGCGTTATTACCAGCTGCGCCGGTGATCCAGGGGCGGAATGGCGCTTCCACTACCGGGTCGATCCCCAGAATGCGTAACGTCAGTCCGCTGCGATCCGGCGCAACCGTTTCGCCTTCAACCAGCGGCGCCGCCAGACGTACCCCCAATTCAAGCCGCAACCGGCGGTACACCTCCTCCGGCACACCTGACGGACCGCCGGTGATGCGGTGGGTTGTACGACCGGTGAGCGTCTCGGTGGAGAGCAAAAACGCCCGGCGCGCGCTATCGTTCGCCAGGTCGATCGACACGACAACTGCAACCCCAAGCGCGACTCCCAGGATTGCCAGACCAAACTGCCACGGATGGCGCACGATGTAGCGGATCGACGTTTTCAGAAGTGTCAACGGCATCGTTCACTCACACACTATTGTTGATACACAACCGTTCCGCCAGCGATGGTCATCACAACCGGAATATGAGCAATACGCTGCGGTTCGACATCCAGCAGGCTCTCGCCGAGAACGGCAATATCGGCGTACCTGCCAGGCGCCAGCGACCCCTGATCGCGTTCGGCGAACGCGGCATACGCGCTGCCCCACGTATAACTACGGATCGCGTCCATCAAACCGATTGCCTGATGTGGGGCAATACGGCGACCATTGTGCGCCGTGCGCGTCACCGCCGCTGCGATTCCCTGCAACGGCGCAAAATCCGGCAACACTGGGTTATCCGAACCGTTCGCCAGCACAATGCCAGCGCGCTGCAATGTGCCCCAGGCGTGTCCCCAGGGTGCCAGTTCTGGTCCCAACCGGGTCACGTCTCCTTCTTCCCAAAAGGTAAAACAGGACTGTATAGCAGCGACGACTCCCAGGCGCGCGAAACGTTCCGGCAGACCGGGATGGATGACCTCGACATGTTCGATGCGGTGGCGATGATTGGACCGGGGAAGCACGGTCAGCGCGCGCTCATACGAGTCGAGCGCCATGGCTACTGCTGCGTCGCCGATGGCGTGGGTCGCCACCTGGAACCCGGCGCGGTGCGCACGGAGCACCCGCGCATCGAGTTCCTCCGCTGCCAGCAGCGGAAAACCGCGATTGCCCGGCTCATCGCCGTACTCCTCGGTCAGCCACGCCGTGCCACCGCCGAGCGTTCCGTCCGCAAAATACTTGATCGCGCCAAATCGCAACCACTCGTCGTCACGCCACACCTCGCGCCATACGCCTGCTTCGGCAGCCTCCAGCATCTGCGCTGCGACATCGCCGTATGCCATCACATACATCCGCAGACCGATCCCCCCGCCACGGATCGCATCAGCGACGATCTCCAGATCGCGCACCCCGTTGATATGCCCCAGCGCCGCCTCGCCAATGGCGACGATGCCGCGCTGGTGATACTCGCGCGCTGCATCGCGCAACCCGCTCTGCCAGTCGATAGCTGGCGCTTCGACTGCGCTGGCCGCCAGTGACATCGCTGCTTCGAGCAGAACGCCGGTCAGGTTGCCACGGTCATCACGCTCAATGCGCCCTCCCGGCGGATCAGGAGTCGCTGGCGTCATCCCAGCGCGCGCCAGCGCCATCGAATTCGCCAGCGCCATGTGGTTGCACGCCCGATAGACCAGCAGCGGATGCGCGGGAACGGCAGCATCGAGTTCCGCCAGGGTCGGATGGCGACGTTCCGCCAGCCGCCCCTGGTCGTGCCCGACGGCGACAATCCACGATCCGGCGGGGCGACGTTCCGCAGCCGCACGCAGGTGATCCAGCACCTCTGGAATGCTGAACGTATCCCACAGCGGCACGCGGGTGCGACTGCGCACATAACTCAGCAGATGCTGATGCGAATCGTGGAATGCCGGGAGGACAGCATACTCCGGTGGAAGACGAACCACCCGCGTGGAGGCTCCCGCCAGCGCCTCGACAGCCGCAGACCGCCCAACCGCAAGAATACGGTCGTCGCCAATCGCAACCGCGCCATCACGGATCGGCTCCGCGATGATCGGATAGACCGTCGCGCCAGAGAGGATAAGGTGCGGTGTCTTCATGATTGCTTCTGCCACAGACCAAACGACTCGACCGCGAAACAACGTTCATTCGTTGCTACGCCGCCCGGCGCGTAGACGACCCCAAAATGGGTTATGGAGGCGCCTGCACCGCTGTTGTTATGCCACTCGCGCCCGACCAGCGGCTCGACCTCGCCTGCGATCATTGCCTGATCCGGCTTCGTGTGAGCAAGCAAACGTTCACCTCTCGGAACGGTTATGACAGGGCGATGACCACTGCAATCAACGGCGTAACCGAAAACATCGTCGGCCTTCTCAAGACTCACCAATTCTGTCTTACCCCAACCATAGCCGCGTTCGCCGCCGAATTGCAGACGTGTCAGTGCGTCGCGCCATGGAAGCGAACAATCCTTAAGCTCAAACACATACCCGACCAGGTAAATCGGATCGGCAGTATCAAGCATGTGGGGTGAGAGAAACTCAATCTCGTGCAGTGACCCTTCAGCGGCTGAATGCGCTAGGTAGACCAGCGCAGTAGATTGATAACTGCTCAGGAAACGTCGGCGAAAGGTACGTTCATCATCCCATGGCCAGACCACCTGATAGTCATTGCCCGATTGCAGCGCCGGGTAAAAGTAGGTGAATGCCAGCATCTCGTTCACCTGCTTGCCGACTTCTTGATAACCGTTCGAATTGGTTGCCATCTGTCCTGTTCGCGCCGCTGTATCACGCGCCAGGCGTTCGGTCAGTGCCCCCCAAAAGGAGCGACCAGTGAGATAGGGGCGGGTGACCTGCACATTGCCAACCTTGCGCCAGCCGATGTGCAACGGTGAGCGTAGACGAAAAACAACGCGATACCCGATCCAGTTCATGACGATGCTCCTAGCGCCTCGCTTCCACCCTTGTCACGCGCTTTTGCGCCATAGCGGGCGTAGATCAACATCTGTTCCAGCACCTCACGCGCCAGTAACAGGCGATCCAGGTCTTTCGTCACCTGTTCACTGATGAAGCGCAGTATCTCTTCCGCTGTTGGCCTCTGCCAACCGAACGGCAGGTCGCTCAACAGATTGAGCATTTCATCAACGACAACAGCACCGTTCTCCTTCTCTCTGGCGAGCAAGTAGAGAAAGCAGGCATACACCCCATCTTCCTGGAGCACGCCCAGGGCTTTAGTAATCGTGTTTTCGATGTCAGAAGCCTTCTTGTTCTGCGTCTGCTGGATGATCGTCTGTGCATATTTTGCAGCCAGGTAGTCAAGATTGATTGAAGTCGTGTTAGTCATGGTTGCTCCTCGCTTTACGGCGTTGTCGCTCCTTCACCGGATGGCAACTGCGCAGCATTGGCCTGTTGACCATAATCCTCTTCCTGCGGTTGACCGACAACGGCGATCCGACCAAAGCCGCGTGTACCCATACCGCCAACGCCCAGCCACTCGATCAGACGCAGACCGGCATCGAGTACGTCGAGGGGCGATTGCCAGACGGCATTGCCTGGCAGCGGATGACCCTTGCCGGTTTGCGAAATTTGACCGGGCGACCATCCGGCGTGATTTGCCCGATAATCATCCAGCACCACTTCAAGGGTCAGAAACGTGGCACGGGGGATGGCTTCATAGGTGAAGAGCGCCTTATCCTCAGCAGCGCCGGTTTCGGGGTTGATGCTCACCGAGGTGCGCACTTCAAGGTTGCTGTTGACGATGTGGCTGAAGATGGACTCATGTACCAATGCGATCTTGTTCTCAATCGCATTCCAGCGCTCGGTTTGCCAATTGGTCGGCGCATTCACGGTGACCTGCCCGCCCCTGTTGAGCATCAACCATCCCAGGTTGAGCGGATCTCGGCGCGCAAATGTTAACAGTGCCACCTCCTTTGCCCACCCATCGGGCACGTTGCTCATTTCAAAACCTGCCTCACGCAACCGCTCGACCGTGCCGACCCACACCGGTCCAACCAGCGAATGCACCGGGAAGAGCACGATGTGCGCGTCGAAGACGTTGACCACGCCAGAGTAGGCTTTGACGTCTTGTCCGTTATTGCTTTTCTTGATGTAGCCAAAGGTATAACACACTGGATTCTGCTCAGGATTGGTCACCGTGTCGTGCGTTTGACCAGCAGCTTCGGGCGTTTCATACAGTTGGGCAGCGTAAGAGCGAGCCGCGCCGTGGAGACTGGTACCGGGGATTTTCGGCACCCGTGTGCCCGGCTCGCGCACGATGCTGTTGTCCACACGCCCCAGGCGGTAGCTGCCAGCGCCAATGTGCACCGGATCAAGGGTCATTAAGAGATAACGTCGTCGCTTGTAGATCGCCATAACCGTTCATTCCTCCTTCAGAATCTCCATCCGCAGTTCGAGCAGATCGGCCAGCTCCCCTTTTGTTCCAGCAGCGACAAGCTGGGCACGGATGTTCTGCGACAGCGCCTTCCAATCCCATTCAGCGCTAGCCAGCGTGTCATGCACAAATTGCCTGAACACCTGATCGGTGACCGACGTGCCACCATGATCCTGCCCAAACCATTCCTCACGAGTCGCCTCGATCATGCGCACCACCTGATGGCGCTGAGTGGTGCTCAGGCGTAGGAACACCTCCCAGAGCCTATCGAACCGCTCCAGGTCGTCGAGGTAAAACGGTCGGGTGTGTCGGTTTGCCCGTCGTCCATTAGTGTCGTAGTGAATCTCGAAGCGACGAGTGGTTGTATCAAGGAACTC
>JAGHYV010000063.1 GCA_017743475.1 Roseiflexus sp.
TGTATAGACGATCCCGTCTGGACTGAAGACATAGACGGTCGCACCGTGTGGAAGAGTGGTTGCGAGGCGCTCAAGATATCTGGCAAAAAGCATAGGCGATGTTGCAATGCTATCAGCCACAACTAATGCTACCATGTCGCAGTGTGTTTGTCATCAAGAGATTGTTAAGCGTTTGTCGGTATTGACGATGAGCAGGGCGTGCCGTACCGTACTTCTGTACAACATTGAGTTCAGAGGCTGATATGCTCGTCCAGACGACCTACGCACAGGCGCGCGCCCGACTGGCAGCGCTGCTCGATGACGTGGTCAACAATCTTGATATTGTTATCATTCAGCGTCGCAGCGGCGAGGATGTCGCTTTGATAGCTGTCGACGAATTGCAGAGCCTGCTTGAAACAGTGCATCTTCTCCGCTCGCCAGCCAATGCGGAGCGTCTGCTCACGGCGCTCACACGGGCGCGGCAACGCAATAGAACGCCACAGTCCATCGATGACCTGTATCGTGAGATAGGGCTTGCCGAAAACGAGTAAGAACGAGCCAGCGCAGAGCGTGCTGCGTAATGCTGTGTTCCAGCCAGAGTTTCGCGATGATCTGCGCTACTGGGTTGAGAAGGACAGGCGAACCGCATTGCGCATCATGACATTGATCGAAGCCGTTATGCGCGATCCTTTTACCGGTACAGGCAAACCAGAACCGCTCAGGTATCTGGGTGCGGATGTCTGGTCACGGCGAATCACTCAAGAGCACTGTCTGGTGTATCTCGTCAGTGACGACCGGATCGATGTCCTTCAAGCGCGCTATCACTACACCGATTGACTCTCCTCTTGCAGACGTGCTATACTCCTGATACGTATTCGCCGGTTGGAACCCCTCGAAACACATGCATACACCACGTGACATGCCTGATGACCGTCTTCCCCGCGCAATGCGCATGATGGGGATAATGTCGCCTGCGGTCTGCATGTCGCCAGGGTAACAGCACGACAATGCGCGACATCCAGGCCGTGGGTAGCATAAGCGCCCACGGCTTTTGTATTGAGAGTTGCATAATCGCTCGGTTTCGCCTATCCTTGCATTGAGCATAGAAAGTCAGAGGTTCTCTATGCCCGACAACATTCTGGTCGCAGTTGCCTGGCCCTACGCAAACGGTCCGTTCCATGTCGGTCATATTGCAGGCGCGTATCTGCCCGCCGATGTTTTTGCGCGCTACCAGCGCTTGCGCGGCAACCGGGTGCTGATGGTCTCCGGTTCTGACTGCCACGGGACGCCGATCACCATCGCCGCCGAGCGTGAGGGTATTACGCCGCAGGATGTCATCCGACGGTACCACCCGACGTTTCTCAAAACGTTTCAGACACTGGGTATTTCCTTTGATCTGTTCACGCAGACGTATACCGACAATCACTACCGGGTGACGACCGATATCTTCCTGCGGTTGCTGGAAAACGGCTATCTCTACAAGGAAACAATGGTCGGCTCGTACTCCGAGACGCTGGGACGCTTCCTGCCGGATCGCTTTGTCGAAGGGACATGCCCGAACTGCGGGTATCCGCGTGCGCGCGGCGACCAGTGCGACAGTTGCGGGCATCTGCACGATCCGCAAGACCTGATTGCGCCGCGTTCGGTGCTCGATGGCGCACCGGTCACCTTCCGCGAGACCGAGCATTTCTTCCTCGACCTGGCGAAACTTGAACCGCAGTTACGCGCCTGGCTCGACAGCGTTGACCGTAGTTACTGGCGCCCGAATACGCTCCTGTTTACCCAGAACTGGCTGCGCGAAGGGTTGCGCGGGCGCGCCATTACCCGCGACCTGGAGTGGGGCGTGCCAGTACCAGTTGATGACCCGACGTTTAAGGATAAACGCATTTACGTCTGGTTCGATGCGGTCATCGGCTATTACTCAGCGTCAATCGAATGGGCGCAGCGCAGCGGCACACCGGATAAATGGAAAGAGTGGTGGGTGTGCCGTCCCGATGGTTCGTCGCCAGCGCGGTCGTACTATTTCATCGGCAAGGACAATATTCCATTCCATACGATCATCTGGCCCGCAATACTGATCGGCTATGGTGACCTGGCGCTCCCCTATGATGTGCCCGCCAACGAATTCCTCAATCTCGAAGGCGACAAAATGAGCACCAGTCGGAACTGGGCGCTCTGGGCGCCGGAGATCGAGGATCGCTACCAGCCAGATGCCATTCGTTACTACCTGATCGCCAACGGACCGGAAACGCGCGACAGCAACTGGAGTTGGGCGGATTTCGTTCAGCGGGTCAATAGCGAACTTGTGGCGACGTGGGGAAACCTGGCGAACCGTGTGATCAGCCTGACGCACCGCAATTTTGGCGCGGTGCCGCAACCCGGCGCATTGACCGACGCCGACCGTCAGTTGATCGCTGCGACGCAGCAGGCGTTCGAGCAGGTGACGACACTGCTCGAAGGGGTAAAGTTGCGTGCTGCATTGCAGGAGGCCATGGCGCTGGCGCAAACAGCCAATCAGTATCTCAGTGATCAGGAACCGTGGAAACTCGTTAAGAGCGATCAGGAGCGTGCGGCAACCGTGTTGTTCGTGGCGCTACGCACGGTCGATACGCTGAAAACGCTCTTCTGTCCATTTTTGCCGTTCAGCAGTCAGCGCCTGCACGAGCTGCTCGGCTACAGCGGAACCATCGCATCGCAGCCATACATCGAAGAAACCGACGCGCCGGATGGCGTACCACGTCTGATCCTGACTGGCAATTACACTACAGAGGCAGGCTTGTGGACTCCCAGTGTACTTGCGCCAGGACAGCCGATCCATGCGCCAGAGCCTCTGTTCCAGAAACTGGACGAATCGATCGTGGCAGACGAACTCGCGCGTCTGCATGCAAAAGTGCGGTCGTGAAAGGAGAGACGAAAGACGAAGATCAATGCGAAGATGCGGTTGTGAGCAGGAGAGCGAGCATCGAAGATTGAGAAGTAGTATCGTCACAGAGGAGAACAGCAGGAATGAATGAGTGGACAATTCGCCTGATCGTCGCGATCATCTTTGCAGCAATTCTGGCGTACCAGGCACGCGGAGCGACCGGTCGACCGATGACGCGCCGCGCATATACGCTGGGGGCGACAGCATTTCTCGCGTTTGCGGCGCTCAATCTGGCGCTGGCGACCGGTGCCGGGTTTGGCATCATCCAGATCGTGCTGGGCATTCTGGCGGTCGGGTTGTTATTCTACGCGGTTGTATCGCTATTGATGGGCGCACGCGCTGGTGAAATGCGACGGGGACAGGAATCAGCAGCAAAAATGATTGAGGAGTTCAAGAGGCGTAGCAGGCAGCGAGAGGAGGGGTGAAGGTTGCAGGTTGCAGGTTGAACCTTATAACGTTGCAGGTTGAACGTTGCAGGTTGCAGGCGTTGCAGGGGCACGATTACATGCCATTGTTACAGCCAATCACAACTTATACTGCGTACATTGCGGGTGCCAATAATCTGGGCGTTGTCCTGACCGACAACGACGGCGCGATTGTGATTGATACCGGTCTCGACAGGGATACTGGTCGTCTGGTACGGCGCGCGCTCGATGAAGCACGGCGCCAGTTGCGGGCGATCATCAGCACGCACCATCACGCCGACCATATCGGCGGCAACGAGTATCTGGTGCGCAACCTTCCCAATGTCGCGGTCTATGCCCCGCGTCTGGAAGCGCCCCTGATCGAACATCCGCTCTTCGAACCGATTTACCTGTCGCTTGGAGCAACCCCGCCGTCCGCCCTGCGCACCAAATGGTTGATGGCAAAAGGCGTGCCGGTTCAGCATATCATCGACGGCAATGCAGTCGAGATTGCTGGAACGACGCTGGAAATCGTGGCGCTGCCGGGGCATAGCATTGGACAGATCGGCGTTGCTGTTGATGGCGTCTGTTTCGCTGCCGATGGATTCTTCGGTCCCGAGGTGATCTCGAAGCACGTAATCCCATATGCACACGACGTTGCTGCTCAACTTGCATCGCTAGAGCGCCTGGCAATGCGAAAAGAACGTTTCTTTTTGCCGGGTCATGGCGAATTGACGCCGAAGAGCGAACTGGACGCGGCGATCCGGATCAATCGACTTGCCATCGAACGTGCGATGTACGCGGTACGCGACGCGCTCACCGAGCCGGGTGATACATTGACTGTCGCGCGCCGGGTACAACGTGCGTTAGGACTGACCATCACGGGATTGCCGCAGTATGCCATTTTTGTCGCAGCAGTTGCTGCCCACCTCAGCCACCTCGAATTGACAGGTGCAGCAATGCTGGTGATGACCGATGAAGGCGCTGTATGGCGTGGTGGGTCATGAACGACGATGATATGACCGGCGTCAGGGCAGAACAACGCGCGGCGGTTGGTATGTCGCTTCACCCTGGCTGGTTGCTGCGCATCGTATGTGCCGTTGCCGGATTACTGGTCTTCATCCTTGCGCTCAATCTGCTCAAAGAAGGCGCACGTGACTATGGACGCGCCATGGTTGCGTTATTCAACGTTACCAGCCCGGTCAGTGCCCTTGGCTTCGGCTGGTTGCTAGCGTACATGTTTCTCAGCGGCTCACCGGTTGCAGCAATTGCAATCGCCTTCTTTGCTGCAGGCACACTCAATTCGCTGCAAACGTTTACCATGATCACTGGATCACGCCTGGGCGCATCCCTGATTGTGCTCGTGGTCGGATTCTTCTACTATCTACGTGGGCACCGGCGCGCTGCAAGCATTGCTATTGGCGTGCTGTCGCTGCTGACTACCGCAGCGATCTATCTGCCAGCGATGGCGCTCGGCTATTGGGCGTTGACGTCAGGCTTCGTGCAGACGATCCAGGCAGACGCAGACGCACCATTGATGTCGGTGCTCGATTGGATATATGAGCCGATCATGAACGCAATCAATGCGCTTGGCTTGCCCGGATGGGCAAAGTTCGGAGCTGGCGTGGTGGCACTGCTAATGGCGTTCGCCCTTTTGGATCGTGCACTACCACAGGTCGAACCGGAGTCGAACGCCTTTAGCCGTATTGGTCAGCTGGTATATCGCCCCATGGTGATGTTTGCGCTTGGTATGGCGGTCACCTCGGTCACAATGTCGGTTTCGGTTTCGCTCTCGATCCTGGTGCCGCTCTCGGTGCGCGGATTGGTACGGCGCGAAAATACGCTGCCCTACATCATGGGAGCGAATATTACGACATTTATCGATACCCTGGTTGCTGCGTTGATCGTTGGCGGCGCGGCTGCCTTCACGATCGTCCTGGTGGAGATGGTGAGTGTGGCGATCCTATCGCTGATTGTGCTTTTGTTTTTCTATGACGCTTTTCAACGGTCAATCCTGCGGCTCCAGGACTCAATCGTGCGCCATCGCAGGACGCTCGCTGCTTTTCTGGTTGTGATGTTTATTATTCCGGTCATTCTCCTCGCCTTCTAAGTATGAACCTGTTGATCTACGCCGGTCCCGGTCCCTGGCGCAACGAAGCGCTTGCCACTGCCGCTCAGTTTGCCGGGCATGTTGCGACGATGGTGATCCTGGTGACGGGCGGTGGTATGAGCAATGCCCCCCTGCTCGACGATGCACTTGCACAATTGCGCCTTCCACCGGATGTGGAGGTCAGGCGTCGGGTGGTGGAAGGCACGCCGCAGGAAGCAATTATGACCGTCGTTGACGAAATGCCCTGTCACTTGGTAATCTTTGGACGTTTTCAACGTCCGCTGGAACGTCTGTTGCCTCTCCGACGCAGCGATGCGCTGACGCGCCGGTTGCGCTCTGCCGTTCTGCGGGTACATGGTCCGGCACGCCCCATCCGGCGTATTCTGCTTGCCAGCGGTGGCGATCAGCATACCTTCGCCACTGCCGGATACACGGCGCAGCTGGCAGCACCGCTGGGCGCTTCTATTACGCTGCTGCACGTCGTCTCCCAGCAACCAATTGTGTTCGAGGCGCTGGCGCCATCAGTGTCCGACGAAGCAACCTTCCTGGAGAGCCAGACTCCAGAAGCGACGACGCTACAACAGGTGGCGGCATGGCTGCGGGCTCGCGGGATCGCCGTCGCGATCCGGGTGCGCTTCGGTCTGGTGCTGGACGAGATCCTGACAGAACTGGATGAGGGCGATTACGACATCCTTGCAGTCGGAACCCATCACGCTGCCGGACCTCTTGATCGTGTGCTGCTCGAAGACCTGACTGGCGACCTGCTCGATCGCTGCCCGCGTACTGTGCTGGTTGCCCGACGCATGCCTCGTAGTTGAACGTTTGTGTTAGAATATGCGCTATGAAGAGTTTCAGCGAACTCCAGCGGCGATTGCAGGCCGGTCATATCGTCGTAACTGGTGAGATCGCGCCTCCCCGCGGCGCTTCGCGCGCCGCGGTCGAACGCCTGGCGCTTGGCCTGCGCGATGCAGTCGATGCCATCAATCTGACGGATAATCAGCGTGGTCTGGGGCGCATGTCGGCGCTTGGTGCTGGCATTATTGTCCGTCAACTTGGGCTGGAGCCAATTGTGCAGATGACGTGCCAGCATCGTAACCGGATCGCGCTCCAGGCGGATGTGTTGAGTGGCGCAGCGTGCGGCATCACTAACTTCCTGGCAATGACCGGCGACCATCCCAAGATTGGCGACCATCCCGATGCCAAGAATGTGCTGGATCTCAACTCGTTCCAGTTGCTCAAGATACTGCGCACAATGCGTGATGAGGGGAAGTTCCAGTCGGGCGTTGCGCTGACCGAGGCGCCGCGCTTTTTCCTCGGTGGGGTCGCCAACCCAAACATCGAGCGCGTTGCTCGACTTGAACGCAAGATCCAGTTCGGCGCGGAGTTCATCCAGACGCAGATTCTGTTCGATCTCGACCGATTCCGCCAGTGGATGGCGGACGCGCGTGCTGCCGGATTGCATCAAAAAGCGTATATCCTTGCTGGCATTATGGTGGTCAAATCGGCGCAATCGGCGCGCTTTCTGCGTGACCATCTGCCGGGTTCGCGCGTGCCCGAATGGGTGATTGAGCGGATGGAACGCGCTGCTCATCCCGAAGAAGAGGGGATCGCGATTGCTGCTGAACTTGCGCAGGAACTGCTTGCCATCGAAGGAGTGCGCGGCATTCATATCATGTCGGTCGGATGGACGAAGGCCATTCCTCAGGTCGTTGCACGCGCCGGATTGATCCCACGTCCGCCAGCTCCGCCAGCGGACGATGTTCAGGAATGATGTGCCATGGTTGTGATGAAATTCGGTGCAGCTGCGGTCAGTGATGCCAGCCGGATCAATGATCTGGTACGTATCGTCCGCCACGCTATTGACGAAGGCGAGGCGGTTGTGGTTGTATGTACCGCGATTGCAGATCTGACTAATCTTTTGATCGGCGCAGGACGCGCCGCAGCGCGCGGCAACCTTACCGCCGCCGAGCAGGCGCGCCGCGAATTGTGGCAACGCCACCGCACACTTGCCGAACGCCTGGTGACCGATGATTGGGAACGCGAGACTCTCTACCGGGCATGGGCTGACCTGCTCAAATCGTTCGACCGGATTGTACGCGCGATTGCGACGCTCGGTGAGCATTCACCACGCAGTAGCGACGCCGTGGCTGCTATTGGTGAACGCTTCATTGGGTTGTTGCTGGCAGTGGCGCTGCGGCGCGGCGGGGTTGCGGCGCAGTTGATCGATGGCGCCGAGTTAATCGTTACTGATGACCAATTTGGCAATGCACGCCCGCTACCGGAGGAAACCACTGCACGTGCCCGCGCACGCCTGCTGCCGTTGATCCAATCGCGGATCGTTCCAGTAGTGACCGGGTACATCGGCGCGACCCGCCAAAAGATAACCACAACGCTTGGGCGTGGCGGCGGCGATTATTCGGCAACGCTGATCGCCGCTGCGCTCGAAGCCGATGAAGTTGTGATCTGGACGGATGTGCCCGGCATTCTTACTGCCGATCCGAAACTGGTTCCCGAAGCGCGCACGCTGCCGGAACTGTCGTATATTGAAGCTGCTGAGATCGCTACCCTTGGCGCAGAGGTGCTCCACCCGCGCTCCCTGACACCGCTCGCCAATCGCAACATTCCGCTGCACATCCGCAGCCTGGAACAACCTCACATTCCGGGCACGCGGATCGTTGCCGCACCGCATATCTCTTCTGACACAGCGCGCACGATCATCTCGGCACCGTCCATTAGTCTGATTGAGATCAGCATGAGTCCCTTGGCGACAGCTGAACTTGGATGGGCGACAGACCTGGCAGCGCGTATCCTCACAGAATTGACCGGATGCGGCATCGAAGTGCTGACCTTCGCGCAGAGTTTCAGTGAACGAGGGTTAGTGCTGGCGGTGCGTGCCACTGATGCCGAGTATGCCTATGAGCGTATCGAAGCCTGCCTGCAACCAGAGCGGGACAGCAAGGCGCTGCGTGCGATCAGCTTGCGTACGCCAGTGGCACTGGTAGCAGTCATCAGTGCGCCGGAGAGCACACGTCTGGCGCCGCGCGCGCTGGCGGCGCTCGCGCAGGTGCAGAGTACGGTGTTGGCAATGGTTCACGGTAACACCTCTCGACACCTTTCATTCATCGTGCCAGAAGAGGAATTGAGCGCTGTCGTGCGTGCCCTGCACTGTGAATTGATGGTGAGATAAACGGAGCAATAGCATCACAGCGAGCGGGTTGTTCTATCTCTCACGCAACAACGGAAAACCAACCACGACGCGCCCTCCGGACGCAACACCCGACCGGCTTATTGTTACCAGCACCCGCGGTTGTCTGGCAGCATCCCCGCCTGCACAATCACCGCTTCGCTGACGTTGCCAATCTATCCTGCATACCTGGGACGCCTGAAAATTAGGACTGGGTGTGACAACACCTGGTCTGTACGCCTCTGCATCGGGGCGTCCATCGGCATTCAGACCATCGGCATTCAGATCACTGCTGCCAGCTTGTCTTATTCCTGATCATTCGTGTCTACCGGTGCTGCACGTGCGGTCGCACCGGCGACCACCAACACATACTCGCCCTGGATGCGCACGGTCGCGAGATAGCCTAGCAGATGAGAAAGCGTACCGCGTTCGACATGCTCGAACTTCTTGGTCAGATCGTTCGCCAGAGCCGCCGGTCGGTCGCCATACACTGCCAGTGCATCCTGCACAAGCCCCATGATACGGTAAGGGCTTTCGTAGAAGATCAGGGTGTGGGGCGAATCGCGATCAATCTCGAGAAAACGCCGTCGTGGCCCAGATTTGCGTGGCGGAAAGCCGCGGAACGTGAAACTATGCAGTGGCAAGCCAGAAAGGACAAGCGCCATGATCAGTGCCGTCGGACCCGGAATCATGGTCACATCGATACCCCCGGCAATCGCACTGCGTACCAGCGTAAAGCCGGGATCGGCGATACCAGGGGTGCCAGCATCACTAATGAGCGCAACTGTCTTCCCCTGACGCAGCAACCCTATCAGGCGTTCGCCCGCCTGACGTTCATTGTGTTCGTGAAATGAAACCAGTGGTTTATGAATGTCGTAGTGCTGAAGCAGAATACTGCTCTTGCGCGTATCTTCGCACGCAATAACATCTACTGCGCGCAGCGTTTCCAGCGCGCGCAACGAGATATCACTTAGATTGCCGATTGGAGTAGCGACAATGTACAGCATCACCGATATTGTACCCAACAATGCCTGACTGTGTCGCAATCACACAATAGTGACAAAAACTGTTCAAACTCTGTGTTACAATGCAACAGCAGCAGGCATTCTCGCGGCGTAACACGTGAAACGGCGCGTGGGAACGGCGCGACGCCATTATGGTGAACTATGCCACCGGTCACAGCACTGCAGGAACAGGGGCATCTGGCAGACCGTGACGCACACATTAGACGCACAGTTTTGTGTCAATCGGTCGAGTCAGCGCCGTGGCCCACACTCCTAATCGATTCTACTGGCACCATCGTTGCAGTGAGTCCGTCCGCGCAGCACATCACGGGCGTGACCGGCGGCGCTCCTGCATATTCCATTTTGCCCGACACTGCAGATGAGCAAACTCGAACCCGCTTCGAGCAGACGCTTGAGTTCGTGCGCGCCAACCATCCCGGCGATCCCTGGGTGTTCCGGCAATCCTCAGATATCGAAATCGAAGCACTTCCGGTGTCGATCAACAGCATAGGATGGCTCTCGGTCACCCTGTATGAGGTATCGCGCACAGCAGTGCTGCAACGGTTAATTGCCGCGCTGCGCCAGCGCCTGCATCACCTGCACAGCGTGGCATCACTCCGCGACGTATGCACTCAGGTGAGCGCGTTGCTTCTCCCGGCAGGTATAGGGATCACTGTCTTCGAACGCAGGCAACCTAACGCATTGCCTGGCCCGCTCTATGCTACGCCTCCACTTGATCAGGTCACCTTTGATCAGGCAACGCTCGCGCTAATCGCTCAGCGGCGTCTTCCTCTGTTTCTATATACGATTGTGCCCGAAACGCTCAACGACATCGCCCGCGCAACAGGTGTGCGCGGGCACATTGTTCTTATGCTGCCTGAAACCGGTGACCGTCAACACATCCTGCACCTGTGGGGAAGCAGCGTCGCAGCAGAAGAACAGGAACAATTGGAAACGATTGCCCTGCACCTGGCATCGCTCCTGGCGCATATCATCGAGCGCGAACAGGCCGCACACTGTCGGCGACGCCTCGATGCGCTCTCCAATGCTGCCCGGATGATCGTATCTCTCGGATCAATGGACGATATCCTGTACGAAATCTGTCGTCAGGCGACTATTCTGCTCAACGCCGAGCAGGCTGGCATTTTCCTGCCGACCGATGACCCCAACATACTGGTATGCGCCATGACGGCTGGCGCTGCGGAACATCTTAAGGGCGAACCGATCCCGCTGGTCGGCAGCCCGGTAGGGAGGTCCTTCCGTGAAGGCGTTCCCCTGGCGTTTACCGACGTTGAAGCTGAGCTGGACGTGTATCGTCCATTCTGGGAAGCCCATCGATTGCGCGCTGCGTTGTTTCAGCCGTTGCACCATCGAGGGAGCGTCATCGGCGTGCTCAGCGTCGCGCGGCACCTGCCCACGCCCTTTGATGATGACGACCGGATGATCATCCACCGCTTTGCCGAACTTGCCACTGCTGTAGTCGCTAATGCACAGCTGCATCAGGCGCTGGCGCACTCGGAGCAACGCTACCGTCTATTGTTCGAGTAGGCAGACGAACTGGTGCTGAGCCTGGCGCCCGATGGGTGCATTCTGCGCTGTAATCGTTCCGCCAGCACTATTCTCGGTGCAACCCCCGGAATGTCGTTGTTCGACCTGGTTGATCCCGCTGGACAGAATGACATCCGACAACGTCTGAACGAGGTGCGTCTGCGTCAGCGCTTGCCTACACCCTGGATCTTCGCTGCGCGCGACCGGCAGGGGATCATGATCGTCCTGGAAACAACAGCTCAGGTGATCCAGATCGACACGCACATGATTGAGATCGACCTGATCTGCCGCGATATTACTGCGCGCCGCGCTGCCGAACATGAATTGCAACGGTTGAACCTGGAACTGACGACGCTGCTCCGTGTCAATCAGGAATTGACGCGCCTGATTAACCTCGACGATGTGCTGGCTTCCTCACTAAATATTATCACTGGCGCGATGCGCCTGCAGAGTTCGGCGATTGTGCTGTACAACCCGGAGGGAGAACTACACATACGCGCTATATTTGATGCGTTGTCTCAGACGGCGCAATGCGTTGATCGCCTGCTGGTTCATCTGTTCCATGAGGAGCGGGAAGCCCTAGCAGGCAGCACATCCACTCTTGTGATCAATATTGCGGCATTGCGCATGCAGACCCCCGACATGCCCGCGTTGCAGCGTCTGCCACCAGAGGTGTCATTCCTTGCGATTGTACCGCTGCAGATCGAAGGAACAGTCATCGGGTTGCTCGAACTGCTCAGCGAGACAAAGCCATTCCAGGCGCACGACGTGCAACTGGCGGAGGCGATAGCGTTACAACTGGCACAGGCAATCCGGAATGCACAGATCACCCAGGAGATGCGCGAAACGTCGCTTATGAATGCGCGCCTCTACCGCGAGGCGGAAGCGATGCGGGCCTACCTCGACGCAATCATTCAGAATGCCCCTGATGTGCTGATCGTGTGCCGACCCGATATGTCGATGCAACCGCTCAACCAGGAGCCGTTGACTCTGATTGGGTATCAACGTCACGAACTCGCCGGTCAACCGCTGTTGCGCATTGTGCCGACCGATCAGCGGGCGACGTTGACGCGTGCGTGGCTGGAGGTACGACGGGGCGAATCGCAACGGTTCGAGATGAACCTGCTGCGCGCCGATGCCAGTTATTTCACTGCGCTGGTGTCGCTGGATCTGATCCCTGATTATGACGAAGTGCTGGTTGTCATCAAGGATGTGACCGAACTGCGCCGGCTGGAAGAACAGGTGCGTCAGCATGAAAAACTGGCAGCGCTCGGACGCTTGGTTGCTGGCGCAGCCCATGAGTTGAATAATCCACTGGCAGTGATCCTGGGGCTATCGCAGTTGCAACTGGACGAGGATATTCCGCCGTCGATCCGCGCCGACCTGGAGCAGATCGAGCGGGCTGCACGCCGCGCCGCAGCGATCGTCCATCAGCTGCGCGCCTTCGGACAACCGCGCACACTGGAAGTCGCTCCGCTCGATCTTGCACCGGTCATCGACGATACGCTGCAACGCCTGGCTTCAAAGATCGCTGCCGGGCACGTGACTGTGACAGTTGATCTCCCCCCTGATCTCCCATACATTCTTGGTGAACTGCATCAGATCGAGCAGGTGATCTTCAATATTGCGCTGAATGCCATCCAGGCGCTTGAGTCACGTTTATCTGATGAGCCGCGCCATCTGCGCTTCAGCGCCAGAGCCGAACATGAAAGCGTTGTGCTCGCAATCGAAGACACTGGTCCCGGCATTGCGCCAGAACACCTGTCGCGCGTGTTCGAGCCATTCTTCACCACGCGCGACGTCGGACAGGGGATGGGGATGGGACTGGCGATAGTCTACAGCATCGTTCAGCAACACCGCGGCGAAGTATGGGTCGAGAGTCGTCAGGGGGTCGGAACGACGTTTTACGTCCGCCTGCCACGCGCCAACGATGATCCCGCAACTGCCAATCCGCCGACCATCACACTGCCGCGTTATCTGTCGATCCTCCTGGTGGAAGACGACGATCTGGTGCGCACCATGGCACAGCGTGCTCTGGAACGTCTCGAATGCTGCGTTGACGCAGTGAGTAGAGGCGAAGAGGCATTTGCGCGCGCACTTGCCGCAGATTACGATGTGGTGATGACTGATCTCCAGATGCCTGGTATGGATGGCGTCGAACTGTATGAACGTCTCCATGCGCTCAGACCATCGCTGCGCTGGTTGATCCTGACTGGCGATACGATGGGGGAACGCAGCAGTCTGTTTCTCGAACGCACCGGGCTGCCGGTGCTTCACAAACCGTTTACCCAGGATCAACTGATTGAGCGACTTGCCGAGAGTCTGCGCTACAATCCTTCTTCCCCATTATAATAGGGTGCCATATTGGACCTGCGCACACCTGGGGTAACACATGCGCCTGGAAGTGAGAGCGTCCTTCCCTTGTTACGTCTACGAGGGCAAGGCGCTCTCGCTCTTGGGATAACTGTGAACACATACTGCCATATCTCTCCGCTTTGGAGTTCTGGCAGGCAGGAAGACCGCATCTCCTGGAACCTCTTCGGTATGGCGCAATCAGTTCGGATAAAGAGACGTATGCTTCCTATCGTTCAACTCGTTCATCGCCCTGGCATTCTCGATCTGGGCTGGGGTCACCCCGACCCGACGGCGTTACCAGTGGCAGCGATCCGGCGTGCGACAGATGCAACGCTAATGCGCTACGGTGCCGATGCACTGGCGTATGGCGCAGAGCGTGGACCCGGACCGCTGATTGAATGGATCTGCGCGCGCCTAGCGCACATCGATGCACGCCCTCCCGATCCCGCAGAGGTGCTGATTACATCGGGCGCATCGCAGGCGCTCGATCTCCTCTGCACGCTGATTACTACACCCGGCGATACAGTGCTGGTCGAATCGCCAACGTACCACCTGGCAGTGCGCATTCTGCGCGACCATCCGTTGCACCTAGTCGCTGTTCCATCCGATGCCGACGGTATCGACGTGGAAGCGCTGACAATCATCCTGAGGCAACTGGCGAAGCGCGGCAGAAAGGCGCGTATGCTCTATTGCGTTCCCACCTATCACAACCCAACCGGCGTTTGCCTGAGCATGGAACGCCGGAGGGCACTGGCAATGATTGCTGCCGAACATGGGTTCGTTCTGGTTGAGGACGATGTGTACCGCGAACTGAGTTACGATGCGCCTGCGCCACCCTCGGTATGGAGCATCGCACCACCGGGCGCAGTAGTGCGGATTGCATCGTTCTCGAAATCGCTGGCGCCGGGACTCCGCCTTGGTTACCTGACTGCTGACGCATCGTTGACAAGACAGTTGATCGGCAGCGGCTTACTGGACAGTGGCGGAGGAGTCAATCCATTCACGGCACTTACCGTTGCCGAAGTGTGCGCTACGGGTGATTTTGAGGCGACAGTCACACAACTGTGTGCGATGTATCGAGAGCGACGCGATGCGCTTGCACAGAGCCTGTGCACATATCTGCCACCCGGATGCCGATTCACCGTGCCGGGCGGCGGATTCTTTCAGTGGGTGGAATTGCCGGAAGGGGTCGATGCCGCAACCCTGTTGCCACACGCTGAACAGGCAGGCGTCTCATACCTTCCCGGATCACGCTTCTATCTCAATGGAGCGCGATCCAACACGCTTCGTCTCTCATTCAGCCTGTATCCGCCGCACCAGTTGGCCGAAGCAGCGCGACGATTGGGAGAAGCAGTTGCAGTCGGGCTTGACGCTGCGCCTCTGCGGTGAAACATCCCTTGTGCAGGAGACCGCAAGAAACGCACTGCTGAGACGCTGAGCGCGCAGAGAACCCCAAAAAAACGCAGGTCGATGCGTGGCACGGCATACGTCTGATTCAGGCAATCGACAATTTTCTCCGCGAACGCTGCGCCTCTGCGGCGAAATATCCTCTTTGCAAGAGAATCGAGAAATTCAGAAGCAGGTTCTGCGCGTTAAATCCGGAACAGACGGCGCCGAGCACGCTGGCGATAATAGGGATCAGTTTCTCGCAGGCGACGGCGATTCATCAGGCTGCTACCATCGATCAAGCCAACCAGAAACTGCTTGATATCCCCCAGCGATGCTGCTTTGTCCGCCAGCACCAGCACCCATGCCTCACGCGACGTCGGCGCCGGGCCAAGCGGATACATATGACTCTCGATAGCTGCACACACAGCCGCATCTTCGCCTTTCTCTGCTGCCCAGCGCGCCGCCATACGCCCATGCGTCGTCAGAGTGCCAGCGCGTGAATTGATATCGTGGAGCAGCGCAGCTCGTACACAGGTACGGACATCGGCGCGCAGCAGACGGCTCAGATAGTACGACATGCGCACCGATCGGGTCAGGTGGTCGTGTTTGGGAATGCTATGGTGCATATGGTAACGGGTTTCAACAACCTCCGGCAGGGTCAGAAGGTCACGGATGTAGTCGAAGGCAGCGTGATGTTCCATGAGACTTCTTCCTGAAGCAGCAATGAGCGACGGCTCCTCGAATAGACCTGCGGTTGTTCTATCACATCAGCGACACAAATGGTATTCCCCAGGAGTACTGTTTTGGCGAACATTATGCCATCATTCTATCGAGCAGCTGATCGGCTGCGGCATACGGATCGATCATGCGAGACGCGATCTGTGCGACCAGCGTCTCCCAATCGGAGACCGGAACACGCGCCCGCACCCGTTCGAGCACTGTCTCTTGCAGGATCAGGCGCAACTCATGTTCGGCGCGTTCCTGCTCGCGCCCAACGAACCGCCCGCTTTCACGGAGATAGACAAGATGTTGTTCTGCTGCCGCAACAATTGACTCAATGCCTTCACTGCGGGTCGCCACCGCAGTCAACACTGGCGGCGTCCATCCATCGGCGGGAAGATCGCTCAAACTGAGCATTGTGCGCAAATGGCGAACCGTCTGGTCGGCACCCTCGCGATCAGCTTTGTTGACCACTAGCAGATCGGCGATTTCGAGAATGCCAGCCTTGATCGCCTGGACATCATCGCCAGCACCGGGGGTTTCAATGACAATCGTTGTATGAGCGGTAGCGGCAATCTCTACCTCACCCTGTCCGGCGCCAACTGTCTCCACCAGGATGATGTCGAAGCCAGCAGCATCGAGGAGTGCTACCGCATCACCGGTAGCGCGCGCAATACCGCCCAGACGTCCGCGACTTGCCATACTGCGAATGAATGTCCCCGGATCGCCGCTGAGCGCCCGCATGCGGATCCGGTCGCCCAGAATAGCGCCGCGGGTGAAAGGCGACGTCGGATCGACCGCAATAATGCCAACCGTGCGACCAGTGCGTCGCCAGTGCGCAGCAAGCGCAGCGACCAGCGTCGATTTGCCTGTGCCGGGGGCGCCGGTCACTCCAATGATGTGTGCGCGACCAGTATGGGCGAAGAGTGAGCCGAGCAGCGCCCGAGCCTGTGGTCCTCCCGTCTCGACGAGGGTCAACGCTTGTGCAAGCGCCCGTCGGTTCCCGCTAAGCAGAGCCTGTGCTAGATCCACGCGATCAGGTCCTCGTTCTGCATCGTTCCTGAATGAAGCGCACGATCTCATGCGTCGATGCGCCAGGTCCGTACACCTCGGCGATACCGTGCTGATCTTTCAACACCTGCGCATCCTCGTCGGAGATAATACCTCCAGCCACCACCAGCACGTCATGCATATCGTGTTCGCGCAACAACTCCATCACCCGTGGCAGGAGCGTCATGTGTGCACCGGAGAGGATTGAGAGACCGATCACATCGACATCTTCCTGAAGGGCCGCTTCGACGATCATCTGCGGCGTTTGTTGAATACCAGTGTAGATTACCTCCATACCGGCATCGCGCAGAGCACGGGCGATCACCTTCGCTCCACGGTCGTGACCATCGAGACCTGGTTTTGCAATCAGCACGCGGATTGGGCGATCCATACAGCCATCCTGTTATGACTGCTTGCGTTGACGCGATCCTAGTCCCCAGCGCCCGAAGAGACCCGGTCGGTCGTATGCCATATCGATCATCGCATTGAATTCCTGTTCGCCAGGGCGCATGTTAGGGCGCTCCGACAGCCACCGGTCACGCACATCCTGCGCATGGCGAAACCACTCCAGCAAACCTTCGCCATCGCCTGCAGCAACCTGATCACGCAATTCCGTTAGGCGACGCGCCATCTCGTCGAGCCAGCGCGCCAGCGCTTCTCGATTAGTCAGGCAAATATCACGATGCATCTCGGCGCTGCCTGATGCCAGACGGGTCACATCACGAAAACCGGTCGCCGCCAGTGGCGCCATCTCACGCCATCCAGGGCTGCGACTTACCACGTCCACTAGCGCTGTCGAGAGCATGAAGGGCAGATGCGAAACACCGGCCACATAAGCGTCGTGTTCGACCGGATCGATATAGTAGAGTTTGGCGCCGATCTGATCCACCATCGCCTCAATCAGGCGCACCGCCGTTTCGCGGGCGTTCTCCTGCGGCGAGAGACAGTAAATAGCATTGCGGAAGAGATCGGGCGAAGCAGCGGCAGGACCGGACTTTTCGCTTCCCGCCATAGGATGCCCGCCAATGAAATCAACGGTTGCGGGCAACAGTTCACGCGCCCAGGCGAGAACCTGCGCTTTAGTGCTCGCCACATCGGTGACTGTCGATCCAGGGGGTAGCAGCGGTGCAAGATCGGCAAACACCTGACGGATCGTCTGCACCGGCGTTGCGACAATCACCAGATGCGCGTCACGCACTGCATCCGCCAGCGTGCGCGCCTCGCGATCAATGGCCAGGCGTCCGCGCGCCTCTGCCAGTGCACGCGGATCGAGATCGAAACCGGTGACCGTTATAGCGCCTAGTGGTGACTCGCGTTCAGGAGCGGAACGCAGCGCCATACCGAGCGATGCGCCGATCAAACCAACACCGATGATAGCAATCTGGATCATGGCTCAGGCTCGACAAACGACAGAAACAACAATTCAGCAACACCGATAATCAGCGCGATCAGCGCAACCGCAACCGGAGTAAGCGCCCGCAGACCCGCGAGTATCACCGTCAATGCCGCCAGCAACCCGATCTCATACGCCTGACGACGTGCACGCCGCCGATCATAGCGCCGCGCGCGCTGGTGGAAGATGCGTTGTCCCAACGCATACAGCAGCGGCATTGCAATCGACGAAAAGAACCAGAACACAGCCAGCGCCATCACAACATAGACTGGTGCGTCCGGCGGCGAGAGCAACCATTCGATGGGCGGAGGCACAAATGCAAGTGTGTAAAGCAATAAACCTGTGCCCAGCAGACCCTCGACAGTCAAACCTGTCAGGTGAAACTGACGCTCAACCGGCGCAAACGTCAGGATCGCGGCAGACACGACTATCATATAATATACCATGCGTTCCGGCGCATCATATGGCTGCCGCCGATCCACCACACCCCAGAGCAGCATCGCCAGCGCACCTGCCCAGCAGAGACCGGCGATCAATGCAACTAGCAGCATGACCCGCCGTGATCGAGACGCGGGGGAGATGTCGGTCACCGTTGCATCTGACGAGTCAGAAAGGCGCATTACAGATCAGCCGGTTCTTCGCCACGGGCAGTATAGTACACGCCAAGGTACGGCATCTTCGGATTGCCGGGAAACGCATCGAGCGCGACATTGACTGTTTGTTCTCCACGATCGCGGAGAAGAGTCAACCGAACGGTATCACCAGCGCGATAGCGCAAGAGTTGTTCGCGTAAGTCACGCGCATCCTGCACGTAGACTCCCTCGATCGCCACAATCACGTCACCGCGCGCAACTCCTGCGCGGGCCGCTGGACCGCTCCGGTCAAGGCGCGTCACCAGCACACCTAGATCGGGCAACGCCGGTTGCACCGCAGCAGTCGCGCTCAGTTCCAGGCGGGCTTCGCGTCGCCCAATATCGCGCCCGGCAACCCAACCGCCAATGCCAGCAAACACCCCACACCATGCGCATAGCAACGCAGCAACCACTGCCAATCCAGCAAACCACCAACGCGACCCCGATGGCTTCGACTCACTTTCAGCCATAGAACGTTAGCAATTCAGAAGATGGCATCCCATTGAGCCTTCACCTGTTTTTACGTAACTGTTCACACCTGGGGTAACACGTATACCCGGGAGCAAGGGCATCCTGCCCTCATCGCGTCTACAGGGACAAGGCGCCCTCGCTCCCAGAGAAATGTAAACACTTACGTCTTTACAGCATATCTTAGCAATATCGACTATCATTCGCATCTACCGCGTCGCACGAGGCGCATACTTCCGGCAGAGTATTCGATCTCTGTGAGAACTGCAATTTGCCAAAATATTGTCGGGTAATTACTCCGCTCTCGCCCGCGCAGCCAGGATTTGCATTCATTATAGAGCCAAGGGGCGTATTCTCTGAATAATTATTTCGCTCTTGCCCGCGCAGGCGGGCTTCGCCCTGCCTAGCCGAGGGCTTTCGCCCCACGGCACGAGGCGCATACCGAATTAAGTTCTCAATCTTCATTAGCCTGGCCAGTTCAGCACAGCATACCGATGTATAGAAATTCTCATCGAGGTTGAACCCGGCGGACAAGTTGAACACTCTTCGAACGACTGCAATCACCATCGCGCGCCCCACGCGACGACCGAAAAGAATTTTAGTCTACACTTCGCTGGAAGACCGAAATGAATTTCGGTCTACACTGCGCCAGAATCGGACACCTCGCACGACACGGCAGACCCGGACAAGGGTCGACGTATCTGAGAACTACTATAAATTCTCAATCTTCATTAGCCCTACGGCAAGGAAGAATATCGGTTTATATTTCCCTCAGCGGCATCGCAGTTGTCTGGCGTGGTGTGTTCACCTACCTCGCGACTGACCGGTCACCCTTACACGCGCTTCCTTGGCGATGGTCTCCGCCAGCGCACGAGTCCTCTTACCCGTGGCAGGCGTAACCGCCGCACGATCGCACGCGGGCGCAGCAGACGCACAGAAGGAAGGCGGAAGCGTCGGTGCCGACGGACCGGCGGCTCAAGGTGCAACTGTTCAAGCAGAATAGATGCAATCTGCATCGCGCCATCGCGCGGAACTGCATCGACCAGGCGCGCAGCCGTCGCTGCATACGTTGACGGTTCCATCAACTCTGCCAGCACCGGCACAATCCGATCAATCGTCGGGCAAAACAGACCCAGTTCATGGTTCAGTACAAAATCGATATTACCGCGTTCCTGCATGCCCACAGCCTGCGTCACAATCACCGGACGACGCATCACCAGCGCTTCCATCAGCGTGCCCGGACCCGCCTTCGAGATCACAATATCGCTCGCTGCCATCAACTCTTCCATATTCGTGACAAAGCCAAAGATATGTACATTCGGACCGAAACCGCTCTTCTCGAGCCGTTCACGCAGCGCACTGTTTCTGCCAGTCACTACCAGCAACTGGATCTGCGGATACGCAGTGTTGATATTCCGCACCAGTTGCTCCATGTTCCCGGATCCAACCCCACCGCTCGTCACCAGAACGGTAAACAACTCTGGCGAGAGACCGAGGATCGTCTGCGCTTCATCGCGCGTCCGATGATACGCCGCAAATTTCGGATGCACTGGAAACCCGGTACGCGCCAGTTTCTCTGGAGGCATTCCCAGACGCAGCATGCGCTTGAATGCCTCATCAGTTGGCACAATGCACAATTCTGCGCTTGGGTCAGCCCATGATGCATGCAGGCTGACCAGGTCGGTCACAACCGTAATAAAGCGAAACGAGAGGCGATACGTGCGGCGTGCATTGCCCACCAGACGGTTAAGCAACGGATGCACCGAAACCACGAGTGTCGGGCGCACTGCTTCCAGCACACGCAGAATGTTGCGATGCGCTGCCAGATAGACAACGCCAGTCAACGCATCGATACGTCGGCGACCGTCAGTCAGTCGATAAAGGGTATTATAGAGCGGGAGCCAGCGCGTCGAGAGTTTATCGTAGACTACTGGGGCGTTCCGAACCACCGGAACACCAGTGTGAGCGAAGATATCAATGATATATGTTTCGACTGCTTTGCCTACCTGCTGTTCAATCGCAGCAGCTATTGCCTGCGCTCCCGATCGGTGACCGCCGCCAGTATCCGAGATCGCAAACAGGATGCGTGGCTTGACGCCAGGCGCCGCTGCTTCATGTGGAACATCGGTCATATCGAATACCGCGAGACGCGCCCTTGCCTCGAAAGAGATGTCCAGCGCGCTACCACTCTCCGTCCGCATCCCTGTCGTTCAGGGACACCAGACGGATAATGTTTCCCTTGCACCTGTTCCGACGTCATCGTACCATACCGCCTCGTAATGTGCAAAATCGGGGTAACTGTTCACACCTGGAAGAACACATGCGCTCAAGAGCGAGGGTGTCCCGCCCTCGTCGCGTCTATGAGAGCCGGATGTCTGCTTCCAGGAAGGCAGATTTGCCCGCCCCCTGCTTGTATGCTATACTACCAGACGGCGCGCTAAGGCGCGCTTCATTACACACATCGCTCTATCGCCCGCCTCTCCTGCCGGCACAACCGGTCGTGCGGCGCGTTCAGGAGCGGTGGAGGCATTCGTCAGGCAGGCGCAACCTGCCGATCTGAAGAACAAGGAGCAATCAGGCATGACCCAGGGAGCGCAGCGTCTCGTTTCGATGCGAGCACTGCTTGAGTCAGGAGCGCACTTCGGACACCAGACCAAACGCTGGAATCCAAAGATGCGGCCGTACATCTTCACGGCGCGCAACGGTATTCACATCATTGATCTTCAGAAAACGATCACTGGTCTCACCGAAGCGTATCAGTTCATTGTCGAAACAGTCGCAGCAGGTCAGAAGGTACTGTTTGTCGGCACCAAGAAGCAGGCGCAGGAAACCATTGCCGAAGAGGCGACGCGCGCAGGTCAGTTCTATGTCACCCAGCGCTGGCTTGGCGGCACGTTGACCAACTTTGCTACCATCCGCAAGCGGTTGCGTTACCTGAACGATCTTGAGGATCAACGCGCGCGGGGTGAGTTCAACAAACTGACCAAGGCTGAAGCGCAGAAGCGGGACGCGGAGATCGAAAAACTCAACAAGGTCTTCGGCGGTATAAAGACGATGGACCGGTTGCCAGGGGCAATCTTCATTGTCGATCCGCATAAAGAAGCGCTCGCCGTCAAGGAAGCCAACAGAACTGGCATTCCCATCGTGGCAATGGTCGATACCAACTGCGACCCTGACCTGATTGATTTTGTTATTCCGTGCAACGACGATGCAATCCGCAGCATCCGTCTGATCGCCGCAAAAATTGCTGATGCTGCCATCGAAGGTCAGAACCGACGCGAGTCGCTCCAGGCTGACGTGGCGCACAGCCCAGGCTACGAGCAGGAGATAACGGAACGGATGATTGCCGAGGAAGCCGAGGCGGTTGAGTGACGCGGCGGTGAAAGAGGTGCAAGGAAGACTGAAGGCAAGAGGATAGCCTTCGCTCTTCCCTGTTTTTATGTCAGAGAGATAAGGAGTCATCGTGGCTGAAATCACTGCGCAAATGGTGAAGGAACTGCGCGAGCGCACTGGCGCTGGCGTTAAGGAGTGTAAGGATATTCTCGAACAAACCAACGGCGACATGGAGAAGGCCATCGAAGAACTGCGCAAGCGCGGTTTACGCGTGAGCGATAAGGTCGCCAGTCGTGAAGCGAAGGAGGGACGCATCGAAGTGTACGTCCACCACGGTGCCCGCGTTGCAGCGATGATCGAACTGAACTGCGAAACTGACTTCGTTGCCCGCACCGAGGACTTTATCCAGCTGGCGCGCGATATTGCCATGCAGGTCGCGGCCATGAATCCACGCTACCTGCGCCCCGAAGAGGTCCCTGAGAGCGAGATTGCCGCCAGCGGTCTGTCGCCCGATAAGTTCTATCAGGAACACGTCCTTCTGAAGCAGGTATTCATCAAAGACCCGTCGCAGACGATTGAGGAAAAAATCCAGGCGGCGATTGCCAGAATTCGTGAGAATATCGTCGTGCGCCGCTTTGTCCGATATGAAATTGGCGGCTGAGTCAGAACCGGCGTCGCCAGACGACGACTGTAGGCACCGGGTGGATGCAGTCGTTGGCATCACTATTGCGCCTGAAGTGTGGAGGCGTCATGGTTGAACCTCGATATCGCCGCATCCTGCTGAAACTCAGCGGCGAAGCGCTTGCTGGCAAGGGTTCGCATTCGATCGATCCGAACATGCTCGATTACTATGCCGAAGAAATCGAGCGTGTCCACCGCCATGGCGTGCAGGTCGCCGTTGTGCTGGGCGGCGGAAATATCTGGCGCGGCAATCAGGCGATTGCCCGCGGGATGGATGCAGCACAGTCGCACTATATGGGGATGCTGGCGACAATCATCAATGCATTAGCGCTTCAGGACGCGCTGGAGCGCCGGGGTATCTTTACACGTGCAATGACCGCAATTAAGATGGACGAGGTTGCCGAACCGTACATTCGTCGCCGTGCGACACGCCACCTCGAAAAAGGGCGCGTGATTATCCTCGCCGCTGGCACGGGCAATCCGTATTTCACGACCGATAGTGCAGCAGCGCTACGCGCAGCGGAGATTCATGCTGAGATCATTTTGATGGCAAAGAATGGGGTCGATGGCGTCTACAGTGCTGATCCGCGTCGCTACCCGGACGCAAAACGCTTTGAGTATATCAGTTATATGGAAGCGCTAAGCCGTGGGCTTACGGTAATGGATAGCACAGCGCTAACGTTCTGTATGGACAATAATATCCCGATTATTGTGTTCGATCCGCTGACGCCTGGAAATATTGAGCGGATCATTATGGGGGAGCATGTCGGGACGCTGGTTAGCAGTCATCCGTCCCAGTAACCCTGGCAGATGGGCAGTGAAGTCAGACAATGGCAGCGGAACGACGTATATGCGTATGTCACCTGCTGTGTAGAAGGAAACGAGGGAACGTATGGTCAATGATGTCCTGCGTGAGGCTGAGAGTCGGATGAAGAAGGCGACGGAAGCGCTGCGTAACCATCTGGCGACTATTCGCACCGGGCGGGCATCGCCAGCGCTGGTGGAGCATCTGCACGTCGAAGCGTATGGCGCGACCCTGCCGCTGAATCAACTCGCCACCATTACTGTACCCGAGCCGCGTTTGCTGGTGATCCAGCCGTTCGATGCAAACACCGTCAAGGCGATTTCCAAGGCGATCATGAACTCCGAACTCGGTATTACACCAACTGATGATGGTCGGGTCATTCGCCTGGCAATCCCGCAACTGACGGAAGCACGTCGCAGGGAATTGACGAAACTGGTGCGCGCGCGCGTCGAGGAGTCGAAAATTGCGCTGCGCAATATTCGACGCGAAGCGCTTGAAGATTTGCGTGATCTGGAGCACGAGAAGATGATCTCGGAGGATGAACACCGTCGCGCACAGGAAAAGTTGCAGGAGTTGACAGATCGCTTCGTGCGAGAACTTGACCACATCGGCGCGACCAAAGAAGCCGAAGTTATGGAAATCTGATCAGCGCGCTCCCTGACCGGGCAGCGCATTGTCGTCCAACCCCTTATGCTGTCGATGGTCACGCCTGCGCCGCTGATGTTATTAGATTACTGGATTTCGTGATAGGATATTGGGCCATGTCGCAGCGCGCACGCGTTCCCCGACATATTGCTATCATTATGGATGGGAATGGTCGCTGGGCGCGTCAGCGCCATTTGCCTCGCCTTGCTGGTCACCGCGCTGGCACGGAGAATATTCGTCGCATTGTGACTGAGTGTGCAGAGCAAGGGGTGGAGTATCTGACCCTGTATGCCTTTTCGACCGAAAACTGGTCACGACCATCGGCGGAGGTCGATGGCTTGATGCGCATTTTGAGCGATTTCATCGACCGTGAGACGATCAATCTGCACCGCGAAGGGGCGCGCCTGCGCCACCTCGGGCGCCTAGAGAATATTTCCGCTGAACTTCGTCAGAAGATCCTTGATGCCATCGAATTGACGCGCCACAATACTAGGATTACGCTGGCGGTCGCGTTCAACTATGGCGGCCGCGCCGATATTGTCGATGCTGTGCGTGAATTGATCGCGCTCGGCGTGAAACCGGAAGAAGTGAACGAAGCGTTGATCAGTGATCACCTCTCGACCCGCGGAATGCCCGACCCCGACCTGATCATTCGCACTAGTGGCGAATGGCGCCTCTCGAACTTCCTGATTTGGCAGGCAGCCTACAGCGAATACTGGACTACGCCAGTCTACTGGCCTGATTTCAGCCCTGAACATCTCCGTCAGGCAATTTATGACTATGGACAACGCGAACGCCGCTTCGGCGGACTCTCAGAGGAATCCTAGCGCGTTGATCCAGCGTGTGCTGAGCGCGGCGGCACTGCTGCCGCTCGTGGTTGTCTGTGTATGGTGGAGCTTCTGGTCCTTCACTCTGCTGTTGGTTGCTGCCGCTGCTCTCGGCTTAAGTGAATTGTATGCGGCATTCAGTCGCGGCGGATATCGGGCGCAGGCTGCGCCTGGCATGGTTGCAGCAGTTGTCTTGATTGGTGTGTCGATCATCAGGGCACTCACCACCCTCGATCTGACAGCGCCCGCTCTGGCGCTGATCGTGATGGTCAGCCTGGCGATGTTCGCGCCGCGCCATGCACAGCATGGCGTTGTGGCTGAATGGGCGTTGACGATTAGCGGCGCTTTCTATGTGGGCGGACTCCTCGGGTTCCTGGTGCTGCTGCGAGCGCTGGAAACGCCACTACGTGATGGATTGCTGGCGCCGCTCCAACCGCAACCCGGCGCGGCCTGGATCGCGCTGGTGTTGATGACGACCTGGGGGCAGGATGTGTTCGCATATTTTGTCGGGAAACGCTGGGGACGCCGACGTATGGCGCCCTCACTCAGCCCACGTAAGACGTGGGAGGGCGCGGCTGGCGGCATGGTCGGCGCGCTTGCCGGCGCATTTCTGGCACTGGCACTGTTCGGGTTGCCGCTCTCGCTCTGGGCGACGATGTTGATCGGCATAGCAGCGGGAATCGTCGGTCCCATTGGCGATCTTTCCGAGTCGTTCATTAAGCGCCAGGCTGGGTTGAAAGACGCTGGTACGCTAATCCCCGGTCACGGCGGCGTCCTAGATCGGATCGATAGCCTGCTGTTCACAGCGCCGACAGTGTATATGCTGGCGCTGCTGCTGACAGGGTGAGAAACGTACAACAATTCCGGCGCTAGCAAAACAATATTACCAATAACCTGGCTGCTTTCCGGCAAGGCGTTGGTCTGAGCATCCTCCAGGAGATGATCAGAACCACCAGGAGCGTTTTTGCCCCTCATCCCCCTAACCTCGCAAGGGTAGAGTTTTTGGGAGAGATGAGCAACATTCTGCATTCTCGTGCGCCTTTGCCCCTCATCCCCCCAACCCCCTTCTCCCACAAGGGGAGAAGGGGGAGTGTGGGTGCCCTGATGACTGAAACGGGAGATAGAACACAGGGGCTTTCCAAACGGCTCGCACTTCAGCCGCTGTGAAGCAAGCGTAGCACAGCAAGGCGTAAGGTGGAAGTGCGTGTCAGTTGTCGTCCCTTAGCATTTTGATGATGTGTCTCGCAAGACGCTCGTTAATCTCTCTGTGACGAGGAACAGGCTGGGATACTTTCGTCCGTGGGTTCTGATACCAGTCATGCTTCGCCCCATGACAAATGAGCACACATCCCATCTTCTCCAGATCGCGTATCGACTCTGTTCGCTTCATGCCAATTCCAATTCGGCAACTCTGCGGATACAAGGGATATCTCCGCTGGTAAGTTCCTTAAGGATATCTTTGAGATGTTCTTGCAATTCTTCCATCGTTTCGCCTTGAGCCCAATAGTCAGGATATTCTTCCAGATATCCAAGCCACATGTTCTCATCTTGCCAGTAGATGTACTTGATCGTGTTCATTTTGCTTCTCGCCCGATTATCAGTTCTTATGTTTCCACACTCCCGCCGGGCCTGAACGGGTTGCGGCGCTTTGGTGACTATTGTACCTCTTCCCATCGCCAGGCGCAACGCAGCGACACGTCTTACTTTTGCCTGCAACTGCTGCTGCCCCGTTGTGCTGGCTAAGGGTTTCGCATGAGCCGGATGCGGAGCACAGCAGAGCACTATCGCCTGCACCCCGGTGTTAGGTGCATTTATGCTTTACGACTTTACTGACGACACTCGATAAGGCGCTAACTGATTTTCTAACCAGGAGCGAAGATATTTCTGGTATCCTACAGCCGTCAAAACGATCAGGAGACCGATAACGCCGAGCGCGAATACAAACCCCAAAGCCCCTTCAAAAACCCGGAAAGCCAGGTAACTCAGGTAACTGTAACAACCAATAGCGCCGAACACCAGGAACACGCGGCGTTGAAGCCATACGCTGGCAACAACGAATGATATATAGATGGCCAGATAGACAATGCCGAGAAAACCTTCTCGCTCCAACGTTAGAGCAGATAGATGGATCAGGATGATGATGTGTCCGAAAAGATAAAACCAGAAACTGTAATCCTGCTTTGTCCTGCGTTGGAGCCAGATTCCGAGCACCAACATCCCCACACCGATCGTTGTGCTTACAATCTGCTCACGATCCGACCAGGTCCAATAATTGCTTTGTGACATCCAGCGGGTAATGTCTATTGACAAGAACCAGGTCCAAAAGGCAATCAGCAAGGAGATCAACGTGAAACGAACGCGCCAGATAACAATGACCGCTACCCCTATACTGATCAATTCGAGCGGGACCCAGGTTCGTGCCACAACCTGGTAAAATTCCATATAAGCATACGTCTGGTCATCAGGCCATATGCCGAGTGCGCGTTGCACGGTAAAAACGAACAAAGGCACGATGCCTGTACCTGCAAAAATCAGCAATCCACCGGCGATACGAAAGCCGCTTCTTTGGAGAACATAGCCAATAGTCCACAGAACAACGATAGTAGACATCATCAAGATTTAATGATATACTATTTTTGTGAAATCTGAAAAAGGGAGAAAAACAATGTGCAAGCATCGATCCATTATTGAAAATCT
>JAGHYV010000010.1 GCA_017743475.1 Roseiflexus sp.
GCCAGCGACCTGCCCGACTGGTTGCGCGACATTGCCGCTGTGCCGCCTGCACCTCCTGCCGCGCCGTCTGCGCCGGTCGCGGAGACCGCGCCGCCTGCCAGCGACCTGCCCGACTGGCTGACCGGCACACTATCCACTCCCGACATTCCTTCGGTGGAAGAGAAACCTGTCGCACCCCCGTCAACACCATCCGATCTGCCGGACTGGCTTCAGGCGCCCGATGCGTCGCCAGGAGCGACAGGATTGCCGGACTGGTTGCGCGGCGCTGAAGTCCCTGCGGCAACCGATGCCTACGATGGTCGGTCCTACACAACCGAACCTGCTGCACTGCGGGGATCCAGCGATCTGCTCAGCGGGATGGATCTGCCGGAATGGCTGCGCGTCGAGCCAGAGCCAAAGCCGGAACCGCCCCTGCTCAGCGGGCGCGATCTCGACTGGTTGACACGTCTTGGCAGCATTGCAGAGGACGAGACGATTACCGGCGTGACGGTTACCACGCCAAAATTGCCTCCTCCCCCAGCACCAAAGCGTACTGAAGAACAGCTTGCAGCGCTCAACCTTCTGAGTCGTCTGGCTGCCGAACCAATCCCGGCTGCGACGCCGTTGCCGCATCCTGAACCGACAGGCGCGCTTCAACGCATTGGTCTTGAGCGCATGATCTCGATGGTTCTGCTCATCCTGGTTACCGTTGCCATCATAATTCCAGGGCTTGTCCCGGCGCTTGAAACGCCGCCGATCATCCCTGACGCATCGGAGGTACACCAGCAAATCGCAGCACTTGGCGCAAACGACGTTGTGTTGATTGGCTACGAGTGGGATGCCCGGCGCGTCGGTGAATTGCGACCCCTGGAACAGGCAGTGATCGGACAGTTGATCGCGCAGAATGTCAAGCTGATATTGGTGAGCACTGATCCCCAGGGAACATTGTTACAGTTTGATCTTCTTGATACCCTGCGCCAGGCAGGTTACCGTCAGCAAGGAGAAGGGTACCTTCTGTTGGGTTACAAACCCGGCGGCGAGATGGCACTACGCATGGTAGGGCGCGATTTCCAAACTGTGCTCCGCAGCGATTACCGCGGTGATGATGCTACCGGCAGCGTGCTGATCACAGGTGTCGACACCGGTCGCCCTATTGAGCGTCTAAATGACCTGTCGCTCATTATTGTTCTCGCAGACGATACACCCGACGTCCAGGGATGGATGGAGCAAGTCTATCCTCAGGCGCAAATGGGTGACCGCCCGGTGTCACTCGTCTTCCTGCTGCCAGAGGAGGCGGCACCGATTGTGCAGCCGTATATGCGTCAGCCTGGTGTTATAGCGCTTGCCGGACACCGCGGCGCACTGGCGTATGCCGCGCTTGAACAGAATGCCGGTTCATTCGATCCAATGGTCGCCAGGTCTATCGCACAACAGCGACTGGCAACTCTGCTGTTTGCCCTTGTTCTGCTCTTCGGTCTGGCAGGTGTCGGTATTGCTGCTCTGCGCAGGAGACGATTATGACTCAGGACGTCATTGTCAATATCGTTGCGGCAGTACTGACGCTAATGGTCTTAAGTCGGGTTGCAGGCGATAATCCATTGTTTCGTATTGCACAGTATCTGTTCGTTGGCGTGTCGCTCGGTCTGGCATTCGTGGTAGCCTATCATCAGGCGCTCCGTCCTGCAGTGGTAGCACTGTTGAGCGCTGAACCGCCGATGATCTGGCTCTATGGCGTGCCGCTGGCGCTTGGCGTGCTGCTCCTGCCGCGTATTACCAGCGATCAGCGTTTGTCGTGGTTGGCGAACATTCCGCTAGCGCTCGTCTTCGGCGTCGGGGGAGCGCTGGCAATTGGCGGTGCGATCATCGGCACATTACTGCCACAGATCCGTGATACTGCACGCGCACCCTCCGGAGACATCGGCGAGATTGCTGGAGTTGCAGTGCTGGTCATCGGGACTGTTCTGACACTTGCATCCTTCTATTACACAACGCCGTCAGAGAGCCGCAGCGGACGCATGATCAAAGGAATAGCCGCGATCGGGCACTGGTTGATCATGGTCGCATTTGGCTTTTTCTTCGCCAGTGCGTTACAAAGTTATCTAAGTGCACTGATTGAACGGTTGAACTTTATACTGGCTGTGGTTCGTAGCTTCTTTGGCACCTGAGAATAGGAAATCGCATCGCATGTCCGAGCCAAAACTCCACGCTCTTCTGGTTGCCGACATTGGTAGCGTGATGACGCACGTCTGGCTGGTTGACGCTGTTGATGGCGAAACGCGCCTGATCGGTCATTCCGAGGCGCCATGCGGTCTCGCGCCAGCAGAGGATCCAAAATCTGCCATTTTTGAGGCAGCCCGCCACATCGAGGGTCAAACTGGTCGTCGCCTGATTGACAACGGCGTGCTTATTATGCCAAAGAACGCAGAGGGTCAAGGGATCGACAGCATTGTTGTGTGCAGTAGCACAGCTGGCTTGATGGGTCTGGTGATTGCCGCAATCGCTGGCGACATTTCGGCACGGAGCGCCCAGCGTGCTGCACGTGCAACATACACGCACGTGCTCCAGACGATCACGCTCGATGATGCTGCACGCCAGGAACAGATCGGGGTGATCGGTGATTCTGGATTGACGTGGATCGAACGGCAGGTGCAATCGCTCCTTGGTGTGCGTCCTGATGCAGTGTTGATCGTCGGCGGGATCGAGGGGGGTGCGCAGGAAGCGCTGGTTCGCCTGGCGCACATTATCGGATTGGCGTCGTTGAACATTCAGGTGGATACACAGGGTCAGCAAATGCGCAATATTGCGCGGCGACCGGTCATTTTTGCCGGGAACAGCCAGGCGCGTGATAGGGTTGCGGCTGCGCTTGCGGATCGCGCCGATCTGATCATCACTGACAACATTCGACCAACGCTCGATGTCGAGTGTCTCGAACCAGTGCGCCGCGAGATCGTCCGTTTGTATGATCGACTAATGATGCCTCGACTTGCACGCATATCGGCATTGACGCGCGTTCCAGCACGCGCTTCTTGTGATGCGGCAGGCGTGATGACGCGCTTTATCGCCGAGCAGACTCGGAGCAGCGTTCTCACTTTGGATGTCGGCGGAATGAGCACAACTGCACACCTATGTAGCCAGGAGCGTTACAGTCCAGTGGTGTTGGGTGGTGTGGGCATCGGGTACGGGGTTGGCGCAGTCCTGGCGCGTCGGGGGGTCGAAGCTATTCGGCGCTGGCTGCCATTCCCAATCAGCGAGCGTGATCTGGTGCACTGGCTGCTCAACAAGATGCTGCGTCCACACATTCCACCGCTTACTCGTGAGGATCTTCTGATCGAGCATGCTGTTGCGCGTGAGGCGCTGTCGTGCGTACTGGAGGCGCTGCTGGACGAGCGCCCAGACGCTACTTACGACCGTGTCTTTATCGGCGGCGGGGTCTTCCGGCATGCGCCGCATCCTGGACTAACGACGCTGACCGTTCTCGACGCCTTGCAACCAGCATCGAAAGAGAGCACGATGGCGCTCGATCTTCACCTTGATGCGCTCGGCCTGATCAATGCCTGCGGTGTGCTCGCTTTCTCCGAACCTGATGCTGCGTTGACCCTTTTTGAACGCGATCTGATGCACAACTCTCCACTGGCGACCGTTGTAACGACATTGGGTGAAGGTCGTGCAGGGGAACTGGCTGTTGAAGCCGAGTTGCGCGTAGAAGGAGGCGCAACGCACACGGTGCGCGTCGCTCACGGTGAAATTGCACGCCTGAATCTGTCTCCCGGTCGATACGGCACATTGACGCTGCGCCCGGCTGCTGGCGTGCGAATTGGCAGAAATGCGCCCGGTGCGGAGGTATCTTCAGACCTGGCAGCCATCCATGGCAGCGCCCTTGGTGTGGTCATCGATGCCCGCGGAAGACCGTTGCGCCTGCCAAAAGATGCGCAGGCGCGTCAGCAGGCGCTCTGGTCGTGGCTGATGGCGCTGGGCATTGAGCGCGAACCCCTACCCTACCCTGCGCTTGATAGCGTCGTCGAGGCGTCGCTTCCCGTGCTGACCGCGCCGGTCATCACGTCGCCATCGCTGCGCCCTAGCGAAAGCCATCCGACAACCGAGACGCCTGTTACGATCAGCAGCATTGAGAGCGACCTGGCAAAACTGCGACAGACGGTCGAAGAGCCAAAGAGACGCGGACTCTTCCGCCGCAAGTAACATCACTGCTCAGTGATCGTCACCTTGAGCATTTGCTCGCCCGGTTCGGTTGGATTGGCATCCGGGTCACGCAGCGGGATTCCGTTGACGATCTCCTGACCTTGGATTACCTCGCCGAAAATGGTGTACTGACCATTCAGATGAGGCGCCGGTGCAGTGGTGATAAAGAACTGCGATCCAGCGCTGTTGGGCATGGGGGTTCGCGCCATTGCCACAATTCCGGGTCGATCAAAGATCATGTCCGGACGGAACTCGTCTTTAATCGTGTATCCGGGTCCTCCTGTCCCAGTTCCAGTCGGATCGCCTCCCTGTGCCATAAAGCCGGGCAACACCCGATGCCAGGTCACCCCGTCGTAGAACCCTTCACGTGCTAGAAAGACAAAGTTGTTGACCGTTTCCGGCGCAAGATCAGGACGCAGCCTGATGACAATATCGCCGCGGGGTGTGGTGATCGTCGCAGTATAGGTTTTCTTCGGATCGATCGTCATGGGCGGGGGCGCAGTATAGAACCCATTGCGCGCAGTAACGTCCGCTGGCAACCTGCCAGGCGTGCTGCCAACTGTCGGTGGCGCAGCCGCAAATGGCGCTGATGTTGGTTCGGCAACCTGTTGCCGGGCAGTGCTACCGGATTGCGCCAGCATAATCCCCAGCGCGACGAAGAGGACAATGATGGCAACTGCAGCCACGATCCCGGCTGGTGAGACACGCTGGGACGCCGGTTCCTGCACCTTCTTGTTCCGTGATATCCGACTCACACGCGATCTCCATCGTTGCATATCTTGCATTTCGCCCGCTTCCAGGCGATACAAACAGCTCAATATTATAGCAGCACCGCAGACCCTGCCGCCTACTGAACATCCAATGCGCGGCACATACAGTAATTTGGTATCATGACGATCACACATCCAACGAGGAAGACTATGAGCGAATCCGAACAGACGAGCAGCCGCAAGCTCGACCACGTGCGCATTGTGCTGGGTGAAGATGTTGCCGCCAAAGGGGTCACTACTGGTTTCGCCGCTTACCGCCTGCCGCATGAGGCTGCACCCGAACTCGACCTTGCTGAAATTGATACCAGTGTGACGTTTCTGGGAAAACGAATGCGCGCGCCGCTCCTCATCAGTTCAATGACTGGCGGTGCGCGTGATGTGGCGCGGATCAACATAGTGCTCGCTGAGGCTGCCGAAGCGCTTGGACTGGCGATGGGAGTCGGTTCGCAGCGCGCAGCACTGGTTGATCCGCGCCTGGCGGATACCTATCGCGTCCGCCATGTCGCGCCTACGATCCCGCTGCTGGCGAATCTCGGCGCTGTGCAGCTCAACTACGGTTTTGGCGTAGATGAATGTCGTCGCGCAGTCGATATGATTGAAGCCGACGCGCTGGTGCTGCACTTCAATGCATTGCAGGAAGCCGTACAACCCGAAGGGAACACCAACTTCAAAGGATTGTTGCGGCGGATTGAAGAAGTGTGCCTGCACCTTGATGTGCCGGTGATTGCCAAAGAAGTGGGAAATGGCATTGGCGCGGCGACGGCGCGACGTCTGGTTGATGCCGGCGTGAAGATCATCGATGTCGCTGGCGCTGGTGGCACCAGCTGGAGCGAAGTCGAGCGATACCGCCATACCACCGAGCGCGGTGCACAGGTGGCTGGCGCTTTCGCCGGATGGGGCATTCCCACCACCGAGGCGATCCGTCAGGTGCGCGCTGCGCTTCCCGACATTACAATCATCGGTAGTGGTGGTGTGCGGAGCGGCGTCGATGTGGCAAAGGCGATTGCACTTGGTGCCGATCTTGCTGCCACTGCGCGACCCGCACTCATTCCCGCAGTCGATGAACGTGGTGCAGCGGCAGTCATCGAAAGCTTACAGACCTATATCGACGAACTGCGTATCGCAATGTTTTGCACCGGGTGCGGCGACCTGGCAGCGCTGCGGCAGTTGCGCCTCGAACGGGTCTGAGCGCTGTACGCCCAATGGTCGCTGGTATGCATGTGTCACACCTCAGTCTACGTGACTTCCGCAACTACGAACGGCTCGATCTAACGCTCGAACCAGGTGTGATTCTGCTCTACGGTCCGAATGCTGCTGGTAAAACGACCGTACTCGAAGCGATTTACTTCCTGGCAACGACTCGTTCACCGCGTGCCGGAGCGGATCGCGAACTGGTACGTTTCGAGGCGCAGGGGGACATCGGCGTTCCCCCTTTTGCGCGACTGGTGTGTGACGTCGTGCGCGCGGACGGGCGCGTGCGTCTCGAAGTGGTGGTGCAGCGTCGCTCCGACGAAGAGTCGCCTGGCGGCATTTCCCCGACGATCAAGACTGTGCGGGTAGACCATAAGACCGTGCGCGCGCTCGACCTGGTAGGCAACCTGCGTGTGGTTCTCTTCACTCCAGCCGACATTGCGCTGGTCACTGGCGCACCTGCCGAACGTCGTCGGTATCTCGACGTGACCCTTTCGCAGATCGAAGGGCGCTACGTCCGTACCTTGGCGCACTACCAGAAAGTGGTTCAACAGCGCAACAGCTTGTTGCGTGCCTGGCGTGACGGGCGCCGTCCACTACGTCATGCTGACGACGAACTGGCTTTCTGGGATCGGGAACTGGCGATGGCGGGCGCCTACCTGCTGCGTGAACGGCTCCGCGCGGTTGTTGATCTCAATGCGCTGACAGGACCGCTCTACTGCCGGATGTCCGGCAGTGATATGCCACTCGTTGTAACCTACCAGAGTAGCGTGGCAGGCATCGATCCAGAGTCCGACAGTCGGATGATCGAGCAGGCGTTTCTGACGCACCTGGCGCATCTGCGCGACGATGAGATTGGACGAGGGCAGACGTTGATCGGTCCGCACCGCGACGATCTACTTATCACCATCGGCAATATCCCGATGGGCGTATACGGTTCGCGCGGGCAGCAACGCAGCGCGACACTGGCGCTCAAGCTCGGCGAGGCAGAGTTGATGCGGGCGCGCACCAGTGATACACCAGTGATCCTGCTGGATGACGTGCTTTCGGAACTGGACGCCGAGCGGCGAGCGTATGTGCAGGAAGTCATCGCACGACCTGGCCAGCAAACCATTGTTACTGCCACTGGTACCGACGACTTCAATGTTGAATTTCTCAGGCGCGCGCGTCGCTGGCGCGTTGAGGGCGGTCGTCTCTATCCTGCCTGATGCATCCGGGCGCTGCAATGCTGCGTGAACGCAACGGTATTGCACCGGGCGCTGCGCCACAGCGCCTCTGTAGTGTCCACAAAACCTGTCCCCTCTTCCGTAACCCGGAAGAGGGGACAGGGACAGGAGAAAAAGCGCACAATTCCTCTTCTCCCTAACGCTACAACGCCAGGGTCAGAACAGTATAGTTGCAACATCGCATCGTGCTTTCCGCCGCCCGCGCCAGCAAATGCGGAGACGCAGTCACGGCGGCGGGAGTGAGGATTGCTCGAAGGAATTACTCCTTCTTGTCACCCGTGATGGACATCCAGCTTTCCAGCATTTTGCGCTGTGCTTCAATTGCGCTGTTGACCGTCTCGCGCCATGCATCGAACGCTTTGCGCGTCCCCTCGTCCCAGTTCTGCACCATAGCAGCGGCATCAGCTTTTGCAACTGCATCCAGCCAGTTGCTCCAAATCTCATTCTGAACATTCGTCCAGCGCTGGGTAGTTTCGACAATCAGGGTGGACATTTCCTCCATTTGCTTGCCCATGAGCGGCATAGCGGTCATACTTTCTGACCAGAACTTGACGAAGTCAGCCTGGGCGTTTAGTGAGCGCTGCATGACATCTTTCCATGCTGCCACTGCCTGCTTCCACTCCTCGCTGGCAGGCTGCGCGCTTATTGTCGGCATCAGCGAGCGCCAGTTCTCCCATAGCGCTTGCTGCGCCTTCGTCCAGGTCTGCATCAATTCCTGGGTCTGAGTTAGCCAGTCGTTGTTCGCCATGGAATGTCTCCTTTTTTATTCAACCGGTATGCTGGTACGCCGTGGCTCATATACATAGATGCAAGATCAGTATACACGCACGAAGAATGCTCACAGTTACGTGCACCTGTTTCAACGGTCGTGCCTGTGATGCGCATCAGTGCGTGATTGGGTTCGGGCGAAACATGCTGCTACTGCGCGGCGTTGCACCAGGATCGTCGCGTTGAATGATTCTCCTGCAAAAAGTCTATTTCACTGAAGCGGCTTGCAGATGCAACGAGTGATTGATAGAAACCTCTGTGCCCTCGGCGTTTCAGCTGTGAGTTTTTGGTATAGAGTCAAAAATGGTATACTGATAATCATCAGGCGGATAGCATCCCTCAGAGGAGCGTCGTTATGCCCTTCTGTCCTCAATGTGGCGTTGATAATCCTGCCGGTGCGCGTTACTGCGACCAGTGCGGCGCGATGTTGATACCGGTTCCGGCACAAGCCACAGCGCCAGCATCTGCTCCGACAACATCCGTTCCGGCAATTGGTCCAACCGTTTGCCCGCAGTGCGGTCAGGCTGCGATTCCCGGCGAGGCGTTCTGCGATAACTGTGGAGCGCCGTTGAGTGCGCCATCGCGCCCCGTCGCTCCGGTTGCGCCGCCGCCACACAGCGCTGCACCGCCGCAACCGGTGTATCCACCGCCAACGCCAGTCACGATTTCTCCGACTGCACCAGCGCAACCCGCGCCCACCATATCGCCAGTGTCCTCCCCGCCTGCCGCGCCTCCGTCGTACCAGGCGCCGCCAGTGCAACCCGTGCCTGCCAGGTCCCCGGTGTCGCCTCCAACGCCCGCACCCGTCAGTGGACGAACATCTCTCGCTCCATCGATGCTGGTTGTCGTTGGTGCTGGTGTTCCTCTGCCGCTGCCTGCGGCACCGCAGGCAATCATTGGGCGAAGCGACCCGGTCAGCAAGTTTTATCCCGATGTCGATCTCGGTCCGTATGGCGCTCTTGATCAGGGCGTCAGTCGACGCCATGCGCGCATCTTCGTGCAGGGCGGACAGGTACTGATAGAAGATCTCGATAGCATCAACGGCACCCTGGTCAACGGTCAACGGGTGCTTCCCTTCCAATCACGCGCACTGGCTGACGGCGACCAGATCACCCTGGGGCGGATGCTGCTGCGCTTCCAGGCGTGAGAACGCAAGGCTGCACAACATTGTGAGAAAGAACAGGTCCACAGTATGACGCTTGATCGAGTCTGTCCATCGTGTGGCGCAACGCTGGGCGATGATGGCATCTGCGTGTCGTGCGGTTCGCTGTCACGAGGCTTTTTTCGCGGGCTGGATCTGGGTGCGCCGCAGGTTGCCGCAGCCGTGGCGCACGGTCTTGATTTTTACCGCCTGCTCGACGTTGATCAGCAGGCGGAAACGCTTGCAATCGCCCGCCAGTACCGGCGACTGAGGACGCTCTTTCCCGATGACCCATCATCGCTGGCGCCGGAACCGCGCCGCAAGTTTGAGTTGCTCCAGGTTGCCGGTCGCGTCCTGACCGATCCTGCGCTGCGCGCCCTCTACGATCAACTGCGCACCTCTGCCAATCCCCACATCCAGAAGGATGTGATGCGCTGTTCCGCCTGTGGCGCTCCGCTCCGTTCAGAAGAAGCGCGTTGCCTGTACTGTGGTTCGCCGCGACCAGCGCAGCCTGCACCGATGGTCGCCCCGCCCCTTGCTGGGCCGCCTGCTGTCGAACCGATAGACTTCTATGCAATGCTGGGGCTTGCGCCCAAGCATCTCATAAAGCGCGATACAGGAATGTCGCGCACAGTGATGCCTTATTCGTTAGAGGAGACCGCTGTGGCGGAGATCGTGCGTCCCCCAACGCCAGAAGAGGTCGATGCTGCTTCTTACGCGTTGCAGCAGGCAACGCTCCTCCGTCCGGGGTTATCGCCCGAAGAGCGCGAGGCTCGTGTTCGTGATCTCGAAGTAGCCCGACGTATGCTGAGAAACGAGCGGCTCCGCAGCCGGTACGATAGTTTCTGGCAGGCGTTTCACTGGGGACGCTTCGATCACGGTCATCTCGAAGGATTGCACGCATTGATCGAAGAAGTGCGTACCGAAGACGATCCGACCGTAACGCTCTCGCCCGATCAGGCGGAAACGCTGCTTCAGCAGGGACGAGGACTGATCGCCGCCGGGCTGCCGCGTGAGGCGCTCGAACCATTGCGCCGGGCATGCGCCGCGTTGCCCGGTCGGGCAGAAGCGCACGCGCTGTACGCCGGCGCAATACTGGCATCCGCCGATCCGCTCGATCTCGGCGCTCACGCGCTGCGCCAGGCGCTCACAGCGATTGAAACCGCTGCGCGCCTTGGCAATCCGCTGCCCAAGAGCGCCGCGCTCCTGGCGCTCTGTCGCGGTCTCCTGGCGCGTGACGCCGGAGATATGCATCAGGCGGAGCGCGAACTATTCGCCGCAGCGCAGCAGAACCCTTCGCTTGCTGCCGCCTGGCGCGCCCTGGCAGCGCTGGCAATCGGGCGCGGGGCGCACGATGACGCCATTGAGCACTGCCAGCGCGCGCTAAAGATCGACCCACGCGACGAGCGCGCTTGGTTGATGCTGGCAGGCGCCTGTCTGCGCGCCCGTCGTTACGCGGAGGCGCGCGCCGCAGCGGAACAGGTCGCCGGATTGCGCGGCGGCGGCGTAAGCGTCGACGCAATTCTGGCAGACATTGGAAACTGATGGTTGCACAACTGCCATCGTGTGATATACTCGGTAGCGGACTACGGCGCTGTCCGCTAGATCTCCGCCCACAGCAGAGCATTCTTTGCAAAGAAGCACGCCTGCCTATCCGAAACATTTCACAGCGTGAGGCGTATTTAAGGTATCGGGGAAACGCTTCATCGGGACGCAGCGCACATGTCGCCCGGCGCACCGGTACGGGTAACAGGTTTCCTATGTCGGTCTATCGTTCAACCGCACACAATTATGAGGAGGAACCGACGATGATGGTACGGGGAGTTTCAATCAACGAAATGCTCAACCAGAGTATTCAGGTCCTGACCAAGCCGGGGGTCGAAACATTTGAGCGCTTCGAGCGGCACGGTGGTCAGCGTGAGGCGACGATCTACATTATGATCGCGTCAGCGATCAGCGCCGCAGTCGCGCTGGTCTTCGGGCTTCTGAACGGTATCGAGGTAGCGCTAGTTAGCGCGGTTTTGGGCTTTATCCTTCCGGTGGTTGGTTTCTACATTTTCGTCTTTCTGGTCTATTTCATCGGAAAACAGCAGGGCGGCACTGGCACGCAGGACGAAGTGTTCTACACCATGGCGCTGTTCGTTGCGCCTATTCAGGCGGTCACCGGCGCCGTGGGCGCCATTCCTCTGCTCAATTGTCTGGCGCTGCCGGCGACGCTCGCGTTAGGCATTTACCAGATCTACCTGGGCTATCTGGGTGCGCGTTCGAGCATGAACCTTGACCAGAATAAGGCGATCATCACGCTGGTGCTGGCATTCATTGCGCAGTTCATCATCAACGTTATCATTGGCGTGGTCTTTGCCGCCATTTTCGCAGCATTGGGCGTAGCCAGCGGCGCGATTGAGCTCAACTGATGACCTGAATCCTGACTTAAGACAATGAATGCCGGGGGAGCGCGCGATGCGCTCCCTCTATGATCTCCGACACTATTCTGCGCCATCCGCATCTGTCGATGAGCCGTACTGCCATATGATAGATTGGTCAAACAAGAAGACCGTAGTCGCTCCTATGTCATCCTCCTCGTGTATGCACGCTGAACCACTGATTATTCTTGATCGCGTCTCGAAGAGTTATGAAGAAGCCGGGCGCGAGCGCGTCGTGCTGCGTGATGTCAGCGCGTCGTTCGCGCGCGGCGAGTTCGTGGTACTGGTCGGCAAGAGTGGATCGGGCAAAAGTACGCTCTTGAACCTGATCAGCGGCATCGATACGCCGACCTCTGGCGAGATCATTGTGAATGGGCAATCGTTGACCCGCCTGCCGGAACGTGAACGAACACTGTTCCGGCGTCGTTCGATAGGCTTCATCTTCCAGTTCTACAACCTGACGCCGACACTGACGGTGCTGGAGAATCTGCTCCTTCCGCTTGAGTTGAACGGTCGGGTGACAGCGCGCGACCGCTCGGCAGCGCTCGATCTGCTGGCGCAGGTTGGGCTTGCTGATCGTCAGAACGCTTATCCTGACCGTCTTTCCGGTGGAGAACAGCAGCGGGTGGCGGTTGCGCGCGCGCTGGTGCATGATCCTCTGCTGGTGCTGGCGGATGAGCCGACAGGGAACCTCGATAGTGAAACCAGTCAGCAGGTGCTCGATCTGCTCGATACCCTCACCCGCCGCGCCGGGAAAAACCTCGTAATGGTCACCCACAGCCCTGAGGTGGTTGGTCTGGCGGATCGCCTGTTCCGGATCGTCGAAGGGCATCTGATAGAAGAACAGGCGCCAATGGTGCGTTCGCTCTCCTCGTCCTCTCTGTGTCCTTCTCCCTCACGGAAATAAGGGCAGACAGAACGCTTAAGCAAAGATACTCTTTCTAGCATTGCTATGCGCAATCCGCTATTTTGTCCGCCCCTGCGCACCGCACTAGTAGGGGCGGGTTCCAAACCTGTCTATCGTGGCGTTCTGACGCTGCCGGAAATGTGCATCGTACATATTTTCTGCACGCCCTTGAACGAGAAGAAGGAGGGGTCTGGGTACCCTGATAAGCTGTTTCCCCTATGTTCCTTGCCTCTGCCAGATAGTGAACCATGACAAGAAGCGGAGCATCGCTATAATTCGGTATGCCGAACCCGCCGTAGGGCTGATGGAGCATTTATGGCAATTCTCATACTGTAGCAGTTCTCATAGGAGGTTGAACCTATTGGACAGGGCTGAACGGACGACTGCAGTCACCATCGTGCGCTCCACGTGGCAACCGAAATGATGAAGATTGAGGATTAAATCCGGTGTGTGCCTCTTTCCGTCGGGCTGATGGACTTTACCGTTCTACTGATATCCATTGGTGTCAAGCCTTGCTCAGCAGGGTACGCTGCCTGCCCGCCGGACCCTGCAATCGCGCGTCACGGAACCGGAGGCCCGCGAAGACTTGCGCGCTTACGTCTCTACGCCCGTATGTACGCACGGACGGCGTTCCTGCGCATCGCGTCTGGCGCGCCACCCACAATGACACTCTGCGCGCGCTGGCGGCGTCCACGCTTTCCTGCGACCGTCTCTCACTGGCGGCATCGCAGGGACGCCAAGGGCAGCGTGAGCCTCCCCTCTGGGGTGGATGCAGGCGCACGCTCGCTTTCCCCCCTGCACGCCCCGACCCCGCGACGTCGGCCACCGAGGTGGCGCAGCTGTCCGCCGTGACCCGCGTTGTGCAGGCTGACCCAAATGCGCTAGACCCTGCATGCCTGCATCTGGGAGCAGCCAGGCCTGACCCGGCGATGCACCCGCTGTCAAGAGCCTCGCCCCGCTCCCCACGACTCAGATCTGCCTGCAGGAGATCGCAGCCGCAGGGGACAATCTATGCGCACGCATCCCTACCCAGGGGGTAATGGGAGAGCGGGATGACGTCTCACCCAGTGTCCGCCCCTGGTCAACGGGAAGGGACGGGCAGGCGCCGCTCAGGGGCGGGCAGCACGGAGGCAGGCGACCGAGGGCGCGCTGCGCAGTGTGGGCTGTTTGGATAGCGTGACGGGTCGGGTCGTCACCCGGCGGGAGAAGACGATTGGCCTGGCGACGCTGGGGCAGCGCTCCCAGGATCGGCGCGCCGCCTTCCCTGCAGTTGCGCACATCGCTGGGATACTGGATAAGGGACCTGTCCGCAGGCATCCAGATGTCCTGGCAGTGCGCGCGCCGCAAACGACCCGCCGGGCGTTCTCCCGTCCCGGCACGTGACTACCACCCCTTGAGTCCGAGCTGTGCGCCGGGCTGGGGATGTCCGCCTGCCCGTCGACAGATGCTGTTGCCAAAGGATGCCTCGTGGGGCTGTCAGATCGAAACGCCAGGGCGGTGGATACGTCAGGAAGTTGCCTGCATGCATTGCTGGGCAACGGATATCAGGTGCGCAGCTGCGTGGAATCCTCACGTCGTTTGCAACTGGCTCACCGAGGCGTGTAGCGTATGTCGGCCTTGGATAGCGGATTATGTATTCAAGGACCATGAGCCCCACGGCAAAAGGCGAAAACCGTATTTTTTATTTCTCAATCTCCATTACGCCTCCGCTTTCTCCTCTGGACCCAGGATCAGATCGGCGATATAGACCGCAAGACGCGCTGCCAGGGTGGTTAGCAGCAGACTGAGCAACCCGACCAGCAGACGACGTTTCATCTCATTGTCGAACAGACTCGTGTTCATAGGTGTGGCGATCTCCTTACTGAGTTCATTGCATAATGCAGTATATCACACCCAAACGAAGCGCGCATTTGCATTCATGACCTCACTGCACAAACGCACTGCAGAGACGCTGCCTCTGCAGTGAAATGACCCCAATTTATGTATCTATCCGCGCCAAATTGGGGAACGCGCTGCGCAGGCGGGCAACGATCGCTGCGGCTGCCGTGCGTGCCGCTTCCTGCGTGACGCTATCGGGCGGGGGCAGTTCCAGATACCGCTCATCGCTCCCTGGGCCTGCGGGAAAACGGCGCCGTAGCAGAACCACTGCGGCAGTCGCTCCCACCAGAGCGCCGGCAATTATCCCTGTCATGAAACCATCATTCTGGTGAGGGTCGTTCATCATATCACCTCAAGGTAATCAGCGTCGGGAAGCGGAGGAAACGGCGCCGTGGGCAGCGTCTGATACCAGTACGCCACCGATGCAATATCGTCCTGCAACGGCAGATACCGTCCACCGCTACGCCAGCCCAGCGCCTGAATGGTCACGCGCAGGTCGCGCTCAAAGCGGATGGGATCGGTAATATGCCAGCGGTACATACCGAAACGCATCTGCGAGCGATAGAGACCATCAGGGCGGATGACCTGCGCCAGACCGGAGTACGGCGTCGTGAATTCGCGATACCCTCCCTGATCTTTGCCCACATCAAAATTGTACGAACCGCAGAAATAGTCCTCGGTGCCGGTGCCGCAAATGGTAGGATACTCATCGTCGCCATCGATATAGAACTTGATCTCCCCCTCGCCCCACCAGCCATTGTTGTTGACGCCCCATGCCATATAGGCGCCGACATACTGCCCCTGACCGCGCACACCGTCGAGGATCGTATAGACCTGTTTGTACGGCAGCGGGTTGACGCGCCGAAACTGGGCGTGGAAGTACGCCAGATCGTCGGGGACATCGGTCTCCGTGAAGGTAATCTGGTAATAGAGCGTCATCTCCTGCGCGGCGATATTCGTCATCGTCATGCGAAACCCGCTCCGATAGGGCATTTCCCAGTAACAGTTGAACGCACTGCCGGGGTTCACACACACGGCGAGCGAACTGATCTGGACATACTGTCCCCACCCGCGGGCAAAGAAGTCGCCAGCCGGGCATTCGACCGACGGCATTTCCTGATCATCCTAGTAGATGCACAGAATACTATGGCGCCAGTGACCGGTCAACGTCATCCAGATATGCTGAATGGCGTCTGAACCGCGCACATCGGCAAGTGTTCGCGTTTCGCCAGGGGCGATGCGGATGGACGGCGAGATCTTCCACCCGACCCTCAGGTCACGGGCGCACGCCGCGCCTGTGCCGTCGGTCGCCATTCCGCTCCTGCCCTTTTCACCGATGAAATTCTCCGGGCTGATCGAACATGTGCGCGCCCGCGACAGGCGCGCCAGGTTGCCCAAGTGCATGCCCAAACCGTTGAACGGTGTCATTCTCAGGAATCCTTTGCGCGTGCGCGCAGAACGAGCAGATGCTGCGGGGATTATACCTCAAGGAGTGCTCGTCGTTGCTCAGTGGTATTCCACCTCCAGGTCGCATGCTATCTGTTCTTGTATAACAGCCAGTCAGCCAGACCAGCCAGAATACATCTTGACGCACCTGTCCGGTACGTGCTATGCTAGTCTGGCATATCTCCGCGCTGCAAGAGAAACGTTCGCCCTTGAGGCACCCACAAACATAGCATCCGTTGCGTCAGCGCACGTGTCGGTCGCTGGCCACCCTGATCTTCGGGATGGTCGCATGTCGTCTTGCCGTTTAGCACAAGGAGGTGTCCATGGTCGAAGGTGTAACCGCTGATTCTCCAGGAACGCAAACCCCCGTGTCGGTGGAAGAGGTAATGACTGTCCTTCAGCGTTGCTATGACCCATGCTGCAAGGAGCGACAGATTAGCGTCGTAGACATGGGACTGATCGAACAGGTGCGGGTTTCGGGTGGTCAGGTCGATATCGACATCATTCTGACGACGGGTTGGTGCCCCTTTTCGATTCATCTGCTGCAAATGATTGAGGAGGAAGTCAGGGGCATTCAAGGTGTCGAGGGGGTCAACGTCCAGATCACCTGGAATACCCCCTGGTCACCAGATCGTCTGTCGGCAACGGCGCGTGAGCGGCTCCAACTCCCGCTAGAACAACTCCTGCCGCTCCGTGAAGCGCGCCTGGCGCGCGATCAACGCCTTCGCGAGTCGGACCGGTAGCGTATCGGCGATGTTGAGGAGGATTGCCATGATTGATGATGCGTTCGTGTTCGACGGTGTGTGCCACGTCTTCAACTTCGATAAGTCCAATGCATTTGGCAAGCCGGGGGAGATGTTCATCGAGCATCTGTACGCCTTTCATCAGGTGCTCAACGCTCCTGGTGAGAAGACTCTCACCCGCGAAGAGTACATGCGCGAATGGACGGTGGATGAAATCGCACGCATGGTTTTCGACGAAAGCCCCACCGACATGGTTATTGCACAGCCATTGCCGCTGACCGATCTGTTCAAGGACGGGCTTTCAAGTTGGGAAAAGTGCGCAGCGATGGGGCGTAAATATCCTGATCGGACGATCTTCTGGGGATCGATCAACCCGCTCGAAGGCAAGAAGGCGCTCGATCTGATGGAGATTCAGGTCAAGGAGTACGGCGCCCGTGGGTTCAAACTCTACAACGTGCGCTATGACTACGGGCAGCCGTTCCCGTGGCGCATGGACGATCCACGGGTAGCGTTTCCGGTCTTTGAGAAGGCGCTCGAACTGGGTGTCAACATCATCGGCGTCCACAAAGGCGTTCCGCTGGGACCGCAACCGGTTGAACACACCCAGGCGTGGGATATGGACGGCGCAGCTGCCAGGTTCCCGGAGATCAATTTCGTTATCTTCCACGTCGGATTACCGTTCATCGATGAGATCTGCTGGCAGTTGGTGCGCTATCCCAACCTCTACGCCTCAATTGCTGCAACCGTCAACTTCGTCGTTCGCTCGCCGCGTGTGTTTGCTGAGACCATGGCAAAACTGCTCTTCTGGTGCGGCGAAGACAAAATTATCTACGGCGGCGAGACGCCAATCTGGCATCCGCGCGGTGCGCTGAAAGCCTTCTGGGAGTTTGAACTGCCGGACGACATCGTGCAGGGGTATGGATGCGGGCAGTTGACGAAGGAGGCGAAGAAGAAGATCCTCGGACTGAATCTAGCGCGTCTCCACGGAATTGATGTCGAGGAGAAGAAACGCAGCTTGGGGCTGGCAGCGTAGGTTTCGGTTGGGAGGTGTGGTGGGTGAGGGTCATGTTCCCTCTTGACATCACGCCAGAATCCACTACAATACGTTCCTAGCGCCTGTGCGCCACATGGTGTTCGTGCTCTCCGGCAAAAATCCGCGCAAGGATGCAGCGTGATTTTTGGAGCACCATCAGAGAACGGTTCATCTTCGCATGAACGGATGGTCCCGGTAGAGCGTTCAGGAAGCGTGTATGGACGGAAAAGCCAACTTATCCTGCCGCGACCTGTCGCGCCCGGAGTTGACGCACTTCCAGGCGTGCGGGTGTGTGCCTGCCGTTCGAGATAGTCTCCTTTGACGAACCTCTGTTGCATGCGCCCCCGCACGTTGAGCGTGCGGGGGTTTTTTGCGCCCCTTTATCTGCCGGGCGAGTCTGGTCGCATGTTCTGGACTCGTTTTGCTGGCGGCAATGCCAGCCTCGTGCAGATGAAGGAGGTTCACTCCAATTGAATGGGCAGCCCTACGTCACTGCGTTCACCGACCGTTATGGCGTCGGCCCTGAAGGACAGATCAACGATTTCATCAGCCGTCGTGGCGACCGGTTGCTTCTGGCGGATCAGATAGACCTCAATGCAATGGTAGCGCGCTATGGCGCGCCGCTAGAGGTCGCGTATTGCCCGCAGATTACGCTTCAGATCGAGCGAATGCTGGCGTGGGCGGGAGAAGCGCGTGCGCGGAGCGGGTATGTTGGCGGTTTTATCTATGCGTATGCGACAAAAGCCAACTTTGCCGAAGAGGTTGTACGCACAGCTATTAGCGCTGGCGCCCACTACGAAACTTCTGCCGCTGCCGATGTGACTATCGCACATCGCCTGTGGCAGCAGGGAGTGTTGCCGTCGGATCGATACATCTTCTGCAACGGCTCGAAGGACGATGCCTACCTGGCTGCGATCAGTGCGTTGCGTCGTGCTGGCTTCGCGCGTGTTGTGCCGGTCATCGATGACCTGGACGAACTGGAGACACTGCTGGCGATGTGCCGCGAACCGTTGCTGATCGGTGTACGGGAGCGCCACGCGCCTGCCGATGTCGATGCAGATCATCCCGGTGGTGAACGGTTTGGCTTGACGCCGGACGAGATTGAGCAGGTTGTGGAACGACTGTGCCATACGCCGCACCGCCTGGTGATGTACCACGCAATGGTTGGGAGTCAGATCGAGGATGCCGATCGCTGGAATATGCGGCTGGCGCGTTCGGCTGAGGCGTATGCTCGCCTGCGACAGCAGGCGCCATCGCTGATGCTGTTCAACTTTGGTGGCGGAATGCCAACATCCGCCTATTCGCTCGATTTTCGTTTCGACTATGTTGGTTTTCTCGAGCGCCTGATGCGCACGCTGGCATCGACCTGCGCCGCCTATGATGTGCCGCAACCAACCCTGGTTGGCGAGTTTGGTCGCTATACCGTTGCGTCGCACAATGTCTTCATCATGGAAGTCGGACGGGTCAAGCGAGGACAGGGTGATGCGCCGGATTGGGTGTTGCTCAACGGCAGTCTGATGGTGTCACTGCCTGATAGCCTGATTGTGCCAGGTCAGGAGTTCATCATCCTGCCGCTGGATGGATGGAATCGTCCGGTGCGCCCGGTGCGCCTTGCCGGTCGCCTGACGTGCGACAGTGACGACTTTTTCCCGCGACCGGGAGCGCCGCCGCTGTTGTTACCCGATCCATATCCCAGTCAAAAGATCGCATTCTTTGGCGTTGGTGCCTACCAGCAGATGATTGCTGGGCGAGGTGGCGCGCATCATTGCCTGGCGCCAGAAATGCGGCGCATTATTATCGAACGTGATGAGGATGCGCTGGTAGTACGCGAGGTTGCGCCCCAGAACCTGGGACAGATTATGGCTCTGCTGGGGTATGCCTGTGAAACGCTGGAATTGCCGGTGCATCAACCGGTGCGCGCGCCGGTAGAGCGACGGGTAGTGCGCGAACTGTTGCGCCTGCCGCGTTCTGCGCGACGACGTACTGCACTGCGTAACGCACTTCCGCCGCGTTACGGCAGTGCAGCGCGGCATATGTGAATGTCGTTATGGACAACCGGGCGCCGTTGCGTGCAACGGCGCTACACCTCGTTGATACGCACTCGATCACGCGCCTGCGCTACCCGCTCGCACACGGCAACGAGGCGCGCTGCGCGCCATGTGTAGGTATAGGGCGCCACGCGCATGCGCCCGCGTTGCGCCAGCGTCTTTCGCAGCGCGGGATCGTCGAGCAGGGTGCGCAGCGCAGCCGCCAGAGCTGCAGCGTCGCCGCGGGGAACGTGTAGTGCGCCGTCTCCCCCAGTGATCTCGCGCAGCGCCGGAAGATCGGGGCACACTACTGCACGTTCCATCGCCATGTATTCGAACAGTTTCAACGGCGACGCCGTTACGTCGGTGACCGTATCGGGAATGACCAGCACATCGGCAGCGGCCAGATAGAGTGGCACCCGATCCTGTGGTTGTATGCTGATGAACGTTACCCGTTCGCCGATACCCAGGCGTTGCGCCTGCCCGGCGAGTGCCGTGCGTTCTGCGTCGCGCCCGCCGACCAGAATCAGGCGCGCGCCTGGCGTGTCAACCATGGCGTTGAGCAGCAGGTCAACCCCGCGGTAAGCGAAGGTCAGCCCGGCATAGACAACCGTGGGTTCATCCGACAGACCAAGCGCCCGTCGGGCGGCATCGCGGTCTTGTGGCACATAGCATGTTTCGTCGTAGGCGTCGGGGAGTACGGCGACCTCGCGTGGATCGCGCAATCCAGTTGATGCCAGCATATCGCGGAATGCGGCAGTGAGTGACGTCAATGCCGCGGGGCGTGTCAGGGTCAGGCGGTCGATCAGGTGCAGCAGCGGCTGCGCCCAGCCTTCTTTCGCGCGCGACGGATTGCGGCTTTCCAGATCGTGCACCTCATACACCACGCGCGCGCCGGTCAGACGCGGCGCCAGCAGCGCAAGCCACAGCGCGCAGATCACTTCCCGCACATAAATGACATCAAAGCGCTGGCGACGCGCCAGACGCAGCCAGGTCAGCAGCGCCAGCACCATCCAGGCATAGGCGCTGCGCTCGGCATAGTACCAGAGGGTGGAACGATAGACCCGTGACAGACGACCGATCCCGATGCGTGGCAGGTGGAGCGCCAACCCGTCGAACGCGCCTGGACCGGATTCGATGCGCGGTACAATCGCCAGAGTATCCGGCGCCAGCGTTTTGAGCGCCCGCAACGTTGCGTGCGTCTGCACGGCATTGGCAGAGCGCAGTTTGAGACTGTTAGGATAGGCGACGTAGCAGATGCGCATGGGGATTACCCGTTGTGCGTGGAAGGAACGCTCTTGCCCGACAGGAACGGCTCATAGAGGCGCAACAATTGCCTGGCGATCGTTTGCGAATTGAACGCTGCCGCCATGACCGGTCCGCGCTGCGCACACCTCTCCCACAGCGACCGGTCACGAAGCAACCGCACCAACGCCTCACCAATGGCGGCACCGCTGCGTGGCGCCACGACGATCCCGCAATCCGCTGCGGCGACATAATCGCTGACGCCAGTGGTGCGGGTGACGATGGGTGGGGTGCCGACCGCTGCCGCTTCGACTACCACCCGGCTGAACGACTCGGCGACCGAAGGCACAACCACAGCATTGGCAGCTGCGAGATGCGCCATCGCCTGATCGTGTGGAATGCCGCCAGTGAACATGATTGCTGTCGCAGCTCCCAACTCCTCCGCGCGTCGCCTCAGGTATGCGCCGTAATCGCCGAATCGCTTCGTGCTGCGGTTTGGTCCCACAATCACGACCTGCGGATCGATCCCGCCCTTACGTGCATGCGGAATGGCTTCCACCAGATACTCAATCCCCTTGAAGGGGTGGAGCCGGTTCAGGCTCACAACAATTGGGCGCGCAGGGTCGAGACCATAGCGCGCACAGATGTCAGCTCTGCACTGCTGACGCAATGTGTCGAGGTCTACGCCAGGAGGCGGATAACTATCGACGGTGATGTTGTAGGGAATGGCAGTGACTTTCGCGGGTGGGGCACCCAGACGCACCGCCAGCGAACGGATCTGCGGCGAATCGGCGCGCAGCACAGCAGCCTGGCGGAAGACGAGCGGCAGGATCATACGAACCGCAAGAAAGCGCCCATACCCGTAATCGAACTCCGGCACGCTCATAATATCGGCGCCGGGCAGTGTGACCGCAAGCGGCGGGCAGCGACGACGCGGTGCCAGCGCTGCGATGAATCCGAGAGGGAATGCCGTTTCGATATGCACCAGGTCGTACTGTCGTGCTGCAATGAACCGTCGGAAATGCACCAGCGCCCCCGCTAGATACGGATACCCCGTCGGTAACGCCAGCGCACGGTTCATAACTTTCAGAACGTGGTGTGAACTCACCGGCAGGCGGTGAACGAGGATGCCTTCCTGCATTTCGCTGAGCGGTCGGGAGATGCCAGCAGTGAGCGTGATCACCTCGGCATCGACCCCCTCTGCGCGCCAGGCAGCTATGACCTCGGCATGGATGCGGTTCCCCATCAATGCAGGGTCGTAGCGAGGAATGAAATAGAGAATGACCATAATGTGTTGATCCGTCACGACAAGTTTGCATCCGCTCACGGAAATGTAAGGAATTATAATGCGCATCGGCGACTTATTGTAATGTACAACTGTTACAATAAGATGGCATAGGATCGCGCCGCACAAATTGCAACCCTGCGCGTTGTCTTACGTGAAGAAACCAATGAATCTCGAATCGCTCCGTGCTGAGAATAATGCCTTGCGCGCTCGTGTGCGCGAGCTCGAGGATGAGCTTAAGCGTCTTCAGATGAGTGCGCACACCGACCATCTCTCTTCTGGCGAATCTCGCACAGATTCCCCTGACTATTTCGCGGTATTGCACGAAACGGCGCTGGCGATTATGAGTCGCCTCGACCTGAACGACGTGCTTGAAACTATCATGATGCACGCGGCGCGTCTGGCAGGAACGGATGACGGGTTTATCGATCTGCTGTCACCTGACGGCATGTCGCTGGAGATGAAGATTGGTATCGGTAAACATGCCCGGAATCGCGGCAGCGTGATCGCAGCTGGAGAAGGTCTCAGCGGACGTGTCTGTCAAACCAGCGCGCCCATGATGGTTGAGGACTACCGCAACTGGGAAGGACGGGTGCGCTCGATCGATACGTCTGATTTCGGGACGGTCATTGCCGTGCCATTAAGATTGAGGTCAGCGATCATTGGGGTATTGGGCGTTTCCTACGATACACCGATCTCGAAAGCTGCCCAATTCGCTGCCCGCGCCGATGGGTCAGCGGTATTGGGTGTTTCCTACGATACACCGATCTCGAAAGAGTTTGAGTTGATCGTAACACTGCTGACGCGCTTTGCCGAACTTGCAGCAATTGCCATCGATAACGCGCGTCTCTATACGATCGCGCAGGAGGAACTGGCAGAACGCCGGCGAATCGAGGATGAAGTACGCGCGAATGAGCAACGGATGCGCGATCTCTATGCTGTCACGCGGCGGCAGGCGCAGGAGTTGCACCTGATCGGGCAGGTGCGCGAAGCCATAGCGCGTGAGATTGATCTGCCTGCACTGTTTCGCACCGTTGTCGAGTCGATTGCAGCAACATTTGGATACACCCTTGTCTGTATCTATCTGCGCGACGGCGACGAACTAGCGCTCCAGCATCAGGTAGGCTATGCTGTTCAACTGGATCGCATTCCCTTCGGTCGAGGCGTCATCAGTCGCACGATCCTTAGCGGTCAGGCGACACTGATCGCCGATGTCCGCAGCGAACCGGATTTCATTGGTGTGATGGACGATATCGTATCGGAGATCTGCGTCCCGCTGCGCGACCAGGATCGTGTCATTGGTGCGCTCAATATCGAGAGCACCGCGGTGTTGACTGACGACGATCTGCGCGTGATGACCGAGCTGGCAGAGCACATCAACGTTGCCATTGAGCGCGCCCGACTCTACGAACAATTGTGGCGGCGAGTGCAGCAACTTGATGTCTTGTACGACATCATGACGGATATTACTAGCAATCTAGATCGCGATACGGTACTGAAGACAATCGTTGAACGGACAATAGCCCTGCTGCGCGTTACGAGTGGGATGATTGCTTTGTATGATCCAGAGCAGAATAATTTACGGATCCATTACAGCGTCGGTATGAACCGCGATTACGCTGGTATGCGCATTGCGCTTGGCGAAGGCGTCATCGGCAGAGTAGCGCAGACGCGCCAGCCGCTCGTGGTCTATGATTACCAACGATGGGAGGGGCGAACGCTGCTGTTTCAGGAGATGCCTTCGGCGAATGTCCTGGGTGTGCCGCTGCTGTCTGACGATGAATTGATCGGCACGCTGAGCGCTGGTGATGTCAATCTCAAACGGGTGTTCACCGAGGACGATATACGTCTGCTTGGCATGTTTGCGCAGCAGGCAACAATTGCGATCAAGAATGCGCGTTTGTTCACCGAAATGCAGCACCTGGCAATCACCGACCCGCTCATGGGCATCTACAACCGACGCTACTTCTTCAGCGCAGCGATACGTGAATACGAACGCGCACGGCGTTATCATCACCCTCTGGCAGTGATTATCGCCGATCTTGATGATTTCAAGCAGATCAACGACCGGTATGGTCATCCAATCGGTGATCGTGTTTTGCAGGAAGTCAGCGGCATGTTTCGTCGCGAACTGCGGTCAATTGATCTGCTGGCGCGCTACGGAGGAGAAGAAATCGTTATGCTCCTTCCTGAAACCGATTGCAGCGGTGTAATCACTGTTGTTGAACGCCTGCGGTCCCGCCTGATGAGCGCTATACCGACCGAACGCGGTGACGTGCGCATCACCGCGAGTTTTGGCGCAGCGGTGAGTCAGTGCATCAGGACGCCAGATGTCGAGACGCTGATCGCCTGCGCCGATCAGTCGTTGCTCTATGCCAAACAGCAGGGAAAGGATCGTCTGGTTATCTGGTGTGACATGTGTGATGCAGCCGGTCATTGCCCCCATATTGCACCGCATATGTCGCCTCCTCGGGTGAGTACTATCTTTCTCCCGCCCGGGAAGCCGGACGAATCGGCGTGAAGCATGGCGCAACCAAATATCTGCTGTAGTACAAAGCTGCATGTGGGTAAGACGCCCGCGCACCCAAGTGGTGCAGGGACGTGCATTGCTCTAGCGCGCCAGGAACATCCCGGAACGACCATGGGTTGCCCTGGCAGGGCTGCATCCTGATCGATCACGATTTGGCATCACTGTATCACCCGACCATGCTGGTGTTCCTCTGTAAACTCGTGATCGAGATTGCGCACCAGGATAGTTCGGAAAGGCAAGCGTGTGGCACAGCAGATCACATCCCGTCCAGGAATCTTTATCGCCGGTTATACAGTGGTGGCATTGGCGCTTGGCGCGCTGGTCATTGCGCTGCGTGGATACGACCTTCCGCTCTTTATTCTGATCTGGCCTGTTATTCTGAGCGCCATACTTGTTCCCTGGCGCATGTACCTGATCCTTATCGGCATTGGTGTCACAGTGACAGCGGTAACTGTGCCGCTGGTTGTTCCAGACCTCAAACAATCGGCGATGACGGCGGCAGCTGCCACAGCATCGGCATTCCTGATCTGTGAAAGCGTCTACCGTGTCATGCGCCGTCAGCATGCAATGGCGCGCGCAGTGCAGGAGAGTGAAGCGCGGTTTCGTTGCACATTCGAGCGCGCCCCTGCGCCAATGGCAATAACCGATGTTCACGGTCGTCTGAAGTGGTTCAATCAACGTCTCTGTGATGCACTGGGGTATGGGTATGAGTGTGACGCGCTGAAGGGGCGGATGATTAATGATTTCGCCCATCCTGAGAATCGGCACATTCGCCTGCACGGTGTGCTAATCGCAACTGTCGATGGCGAAGCGTCGGTCGAAAAGCGCTACATCGCCGGGGATGGTCGAGAGATCCCTATGCTGGTCAAAGGAGCGCTGATACGTGACGACTCTGGCGAACCGCATGAGATTCTGGTGATATTTGTCGATCTGACCGCGCAACATAAAGCCGAAGCGCAGTGCCTGGCGATAGAACACGCTATGCAGGAAACGCAACGCCTTGAGAGCATGGGTGCGCCGGTAGGCGGGCTGGCGCACGATTTCAATAACCCGTTGTCCAGCATTTTGGGGAATACAAACCTTGCGTTGCTCGATATTCCGGCGCACGCGCCAGCGCGCGCGTATCTGGAGCAGGTTGAAATTGCCGCCCAGCGCGCAGCCGAGATGACGCGACAGATCCTGGCGTATACCGGGCGCGGTCAAGTAGCGCGCGAGATGGTCGATGTGCATCATCTGCTCGACGATTTCAAGACACTGCTGGAAGCTGCCGCGCCTGCGACTATTACGATCAACTATCAATTCGAACCAGGGCCGCTCTTGGTCTGCTTCGATCGCACACAATTGCGGCGGGTTATTGTCGCGCTGGTTCACAATGCTGTCGATGCGATCGGTGATGGCGCTAGCCAGATCACGGTGACGATTGGTGAGCACGTTTTTGATGACGCCCATCTTCTCCACAACCCTGTCGGTGCCAGGTTGCGCGCCGGGCGCTACGCGATCGAGGTACGGGATACTGGTGGCGGGATCGATAAGCAGACGATGGAACATCTGTTTGCCCCTTTCTTTACGGCGAAACAGGGCAGGCGAGGTCTGGGACTCGCGGCAACACTGGGGATCGTGCGCAGTCACGATGGCGCTATTCAGGTAGAAAGCGCTTCTGGACAGGGCAGCGTCTTTCGCGTGTTCATTCCGATTGCACAGGAGTGTCCTGAGACGAAGACCGCTCCTGCGGATGTGGATGCTTCATCTACGGTTGTTCAGTCGCTCGACGATCAGGCATCTCCGGTCCAATCCGCACCTGCGGGTTTCACCCCTGCTCCCCCGGTCGATCAACAATCAGCCGCGCATGCAATGCAGGACCTTGTGCTGATCGTCGATGATGAACCGATGGTGCGTTCGGTGGCAGCGCGCATGGTCGAACATACGGGTTTCACGACATTGCAAGCGTCTGATGGCATTGCGGGCGTTGACCTATTCCGTGCCAATGCCGACTCAATAGCCTGTGTCCTGCTCGATGTCTCCATGCCAGGCATAGGTGGAGCGCAGGCGCTTCAGATGATGCGCGCCATACGGCCTGACGTGCCGATTGTGTTGATGAGCGGGTACGCGGGTGAAGAACTGGCGGATCGTTTTGCGCAACTGCAACCGAGCGGCTTTCTGTACAAGCCGTTCAATATCGCTGAACTCAAAGCCTGCCTCGAGAGTGCGATCCGGAAAGGAGTGCGCCCAGGATGATGCAGCATCAGCGTCGCAGCACATTTACCAGTTGGCGCACCGTTGCAAACGGATCGACTGCACGCATCACTGTTCCCATTACGGCTACACCGGCTGCACCAGCGTGCAAGCAGTCGGCTGCATTCTCCGTCGTGATACCAGCCAGGGCAATGACAGGAATCGTCAAAGCATGCGCCACCTCTCGCAATCCTTGCAACTCCAGGGCAGGACCATAGTTGGGTTTGCTCTCCGTAGCAAAAATCGGGCTGAGTGTGATGTAGTCTGCACCGGCGCGCGCTGCTATTTCAGCTTCCGCCAAAGAATGTGCGGAGACACCTACCCATCGCATTGGTCCTACCATCTGACGGGCATACTGCACATCTGATCCCCACGGCAGATGTACGCCGCACGCCTGTGCCGCCACTGTGGCCTGAACATTGGAACTGACACTCACAAAAGCATCGTAAGGGCGAGCCAGATTGATAATCTCTACCGTCAGCGCAACCAGGTCGTGATGAGATAGATCTTTCTCACGTACCAGGATCCAGCGACAACCTCCAGCCAGAGCCTCAGCCAGAACTGTCATAAGCGGTCGAGATGTCATCTTACGATTGGTGATGACCAGCAATGGCGGATCGGGCAGCTTCATGCCTGAATACGTCCCTCCCACGGGCTCGATGCACTGGCATAGAGCCGACGCGGCATGCGTCCTGCTTCGTAAGCCAGACGCCCTGCTTCAACTGCCAGCCGCATTGCTCGTGCCATCTTGACCGGATCGTGAGCTTGCGCTACTGCCGAGTTAAGCAGCACACCGTCGCAGCCCATCTCCATAGCGATGGCGACATCAGAGGGGACGCCAACGCCCGCATCGACGATGACCGGGATACGGCATTGGTCGCGGATGATCTGAAGATTATAAGGGTTGCGGATGCCCATGCCTGAACCAATAGGTGCAGCCAGAGGCATTACCGCAGCACACCCAATAGCTTCTAGCTTTTTGCAGGTCACCGGATCGTCATTGCAATAGGGTAAGACAACAAAGCCATCGTCAACCAGCGTCCGGGCGGCCTGAATCAGTTGCTCAACGTCAGGAAAGAGTGTCTCTTCGTCGCCAATCACCTCCAGTTTGATCCAGTTTGTGCCCAATGCCTCCCGCGCAAGCCGGGCAGTCAGAATGGCGTCTCGCGCTGTGTAGCAACCAGCAGTATTGGGGAGGATAAAATAACGTTCCTTGAGCAGATCGAAGATCGTTTCGCTCTCTGCACCGAACTTAACCCGACGAATGGCAACCGTCACGATCTCAGCACCGCTGGCTTCCAGTGCATCCAGCATAACTTGTTGATTGGGATAGCGGGCCGTGCCCAGGAAGAGTCGAGAGCATATTGTTTTCCCAGCAATCGTCAGCGGTGATGAATTTATGCTCTTTTGCGATCTTTCGGTCTGGATGCCTGCATCTTGCAGGTTTGTTGTTGGTGTCGTCAACATCGTTCTGTCTCCTTCTCTTTAGCCGCCAGCAACGGCTCGCACAATCTCGATCTGGTCACCCGGCTGTGGTCGTACTTCGCGCCACTGACGACGAGGAATAACTTCAGCGTTGAGGGCGATGGCGATTCCTGGCTTATCGGGTTCGAAGCCAAAACTTTGCAGCAACTCATATATCGTCTGCCCTCTGTAGGGTTGCAACTCCCCGTTCACCGTGAAGGTAGCGTCTGCGACTGTCTTCTTCTCCATGGTTTTACCTCCTCTCTTTAGTTCATCCCAATTGATCTTCGCTGGATGCTCCTGATACTTGTCGAGGGTTCGTTGGATGGAAGCGTTCCAGTCCGAAGGGACGGATCAGCGCTGGTGTCTCTCCGGTCAGGATCAGTTCAGCAATTGCATCTGCTGTAATCGGTGCGAGCAGAATGCCATTTCGATAGTGACCAGTGGCGAGAATCAATCCTTCCACTGGTGTCCGCCCCAGGATCGGTGCATCATCCCGACTGCCAGGTCGCAATCCAGTCCATAGCTCGACAACAGGGGCTTCGTCGATAGACGGGAGAATCTCCCACGCACGGCGCAGCAGCGCATAGATTCCACCCGCAGTAAGATGGCTGTCAAAGCCCCTTTCTTCTACCGTTGCACCGATGAGTAGCCGACCATCTCGACGAGGAACGAGATAGACATCACGCCCCCAAATGACATGGCGTACCAGAGGCGCGTCTTCAGGCATCGCAATTGCAATCATCTGACCTTTCACAGGCCGTACCGGTGGCCGTGCTTCCCGTGGAATGCCGGGCAGCCCTGCTGACCAGGCGCCAGCTGCAATCACAACGGTTTGTGCCAGGAGCGTCTCGCCTGAGGTAATCTTTACTCCACGCACCTGGTTTCTGTCCACCAGGATTTCGGTCACGGTCGTCCGTTCGCGCAAGATGCCGCCAGCGGCGAGGAAGGCTGTACGCAGAGCGATTAGCACTTTGCGATTATCGACCTGATGATCCAACGGGCTGTAGATGGCAGCGAGCACGTTGCAGGCGAGGTGTGGCTCGCGCTGGCGAGCGACAGGACCGGCGATCCATTCCAGTTCTATGCCCAAACGGCGCTGAAACGTGTATTGATGGTGCAGGCGTTCAGCCTGATCGCGATCCAGAGCCACCACCAGTGTGCCTTCGGTGCGATAGCCTGTATCAATCCCGCTGGACTCCATCAACTCTTGACTGAAATCAGCCCAACGAGCGTGACTTTCTCGCAGCAGGGAAAATAGCCTTTCCTCTCCTGGTTCTGCTTCGATATAGGGCGCCAGCATACCAGCTGAGGCCCAGGTGGCCGCAGGCAGCATCGCAGGACCCACTTCGCTGCGCTCCAGGACAGTCACCGCCTGTCCAGCCTGAGCCAGACGCCAGCCAATGCTCAGTCCAATGATGCCGCCGCCGATGATCAGAACTGGATGTTGCTGTGCTACTGCCATTGAGCACGTTCCTTTCTCGAAGAACAGTCACCGGATCAAGCGACCTGCGATGATTGTAAGCACTCTTCGCGCTCGAAACTCACTCACAACGTTATCTTGTGCTTTTTGTGATAAGCGTTGAACCCTGCCCAACACGGTACGTCATTGCTTCCCCGATCACCCGTCACGCTTGATGTCGCTCGCATGCTGCGTGGCGACTGCCCGGCGGATCCAGGCTTCCTGATCCTCGCGCGTGGTGACGATTCCGTCGAGATACGCAGCGCGCAACCCGGCAAGCAGTTCGCCAAAGCGGGGACCTGGTCGCAACCCTAGCGATTCGAGGAACTTTCCGTCAACTGCAAGCCTGACGCCGCGCAGATGGTCGATGTAGCGCTGGATGGCTTGCGCAGCGGTGTGCGGTTCCGCAATCTGCGCTGCCCGGAGTGCAGTAGTGCCAATGCCATGCAATGCCCGATCGATCACGCTATCGGCAATCCGCTGATCAGGGTGTTCCGCTTCAGCGATCAGCGCTTCCAGGCGTTCGCGCACCAGGGTGATGTCTGCCAGCAGGCGCGTTTCGCTTGCCGGCAGGCGATACGTTGCGGCAAATGTTGCGCGCTCGTCACCAGTCAGCGGATAGAGCAGAAGCGCCAGGTACAGTTCAGGCAGCGTCGTGTCGGGAAAAGCTGCCTGTCGTGCCGCGACAAACCATTCGGCGATTGTGACAGTCCATCGCAGTGCAGGATGCACAGCGTGCAGCACTCCCAGGTCGTCGAGGAGCGCCAGGGCTGGCTCAGGATGTTCTTCCGCCAGGATCAGCCGCAGTTCGTTCATGACCCGCTGCGGCGTGGCGCGACCAAGAATCCCCTGTTCGAGTGCGTCGCCGATCAGGGCGCGTGTACGCGGCTCGATGGTGAACCCTAACCGCGCGGCAAGGCGCGCCGCGCGCAGGATGCGCGTCGGGTCGTCGATGAAACTCAGGTTGTGGATCACACGGATCAGCCCTCTAGCAATGTCGCGTCGCCCACCGTAAAAATCGTAGAGCCAGCCATAGCGTGCCGGGTTGAGACAGATCGCCAGTGTGTTGATGGTAAAATCGCGTCGGTGTAGGTCATGGCGCAACGAGGCGGCTTCCACGTCGGGCAATGCCGAAGGGTGCTCGTAGAACTCAGTGCGTGCCATAACAAAATCGAGCGTCAATGCGGTTCCCGCATCACGCTTCAGGCTCAGCGTTGCGGTGCCGAATGCTGCGTGACTGCGCACTGTGCCGTTCAATTCGGTGGCCAGTGCTTCCGCCAGTCCGATGGCATCTCCCTCAACCACCAGATCGAGATCGTCTGGGGTACGTTGTAGGATCATATCGCGCACTGCACCGCCGACAATATACAACGCGGCACCGCGCTGCTGCGCAATCGTGCCAGCTCGACGAAGAATGGCGAGCAGGTCGCGGTCGAGAAATCGCTCCAGCGCCTCACCAACAAGATCGTGATCGCTTTTGCCTGCTTCCTGCCCTGCTGCCCAGGCGCGCAGCAGGTCGCTGCGGGTGATGATCCCTAGCAGTCGTTTCTGAGAATCAACCACCAGCAGACGCCCGGTGCGGTCGCCGTTATCAGCAGCGAGCGCGCTGCGCACCGTTGCGAGCGATGCGTCCGGCGGCAACAGCGTCGGTCCGTGCCACAGGTAACGCGCCAGCGGCGCGTCGCGCAACCCGTGACGCAGTGCCCGGTCGAGATCGCGGCGCGAGATCAGCCCCTGGACAACCCCGTCATGATTGACGACCGGCAACGCGCCATGACCATAACGTAACAGGAGTTCTTCTGCCTGCGCTACCGTTGCATCGAGCGGTGCGGTATGCACCGGGCGGGTCATAATATCAGCTGCGGTTAATGCTGGTCGCATCAGTTCGCGCACCGCTGCTTCCACCTGGTTGAGCAGCGAAATGGCATCAATACTACGCACATACGCGGCAGCGGCATAGCGATGTCCTCCGCCACCGAACCGCGCCGCCAGCGCGCCGGCATCGAGCGTATCGGCACTGGCGCGCAGAATAAGTTGCGTGCCGGTATCGCCAGTTGCGATCGCCAGCACAATGACCGCCGGGGCATATAGGTCGCGCAGGCGATGGGCAAGCGATGAGAGTTCGGGCACTGGTCCATCGACGCGCGCCCGGGCGAACAGCACACTCCAGCCGCTGATCTCTTCCAGGCGCATGGTCTGTTCGAGTTGATGCAACACCTGCTCTTGAACTGCCGAGAGAGGACGGCGGAGAAACTCGCCAACCGCTTCGATCCGCGCGCCGCGTTCGAGCAACCATGCGGCGCAGGCGACATCGATAGCGCGTGTGCCGGGCAGTGCCAGGTTGCCAGTGTCCTCATAAATGCCAAGAAGGAGCAGAGTCGCTTCGACGGGGGTCAACGGCAGATGATATTCCATCAGACGGCGCACGAGAATCGTTGTGGTGGCGCCGGTATCGGCATAGATCAACTCTTCGTTGGGGGCGAGATCGCGTTCAGGGCGATGGTGATCAATAATGATCGTTGGGATCGGTGTGTCACCCAGCAATGGCAGGCGCGGGGCGGTAGACGTATCCACCAGGATCAGGCGTGTCACCGGTTCGCGCGGCAGGTCACTCATGCGGACGAACGGCAATTCCTCGCGGTACAGCGCAGCAAACTCGCGCACATTCTCGTTCAATTGCGGGTTGAGCACCGCCAGTGCGCCGGGATAGAGGCGCGTCGCCGCCATTTGCGACGCCAGCGCATCGAAATCGGTATTGCTGTGGGTGAGGATTAGTTCCATAAACCGGCGATGGCGCGTTCAAACCATTCAATCCACACCAGACTCGCTGCTTGCTGAACTTGGGTAACAGCGCACATCACAGATCCAGGTCGGGCGGCAAAAGGGTGCAATTCTCCACCATTCGACGACACTCAACCCAGCCTGCCACTTCACGCCCATCATTCAGTGTAACATATCCGCGATGGTGATTGGTCCGACATATTCACCATACTGGCGATTGACCCGGTCGGGGTGCATCTCGCCAGAGTGGATCTGCTGGTAGGGGATGCGCTGTACGCGCAAAGCGTAGGCCTCCCGATCTTCATATAGCCGGATGACTGGCGGGCGCAATGCGAGCAGCACCCCGATGGCGGCAATGCACTCAGGGCGCCGACAGCAAGAATGAGAACTGAACGCACAATAATGGCGCGATTCACCAGACAGCGCAACCTCGCGTCCGGTCTCCGCACTCTCTAGAACGGCTTCCATCATTTCCTGCACAATCAACCCATGGCACAGCGGCGCCTGGCATGGCACGCCGTCCGGGATGCATTCAACGAAGTGGGCGGCAATAGCATTCCATACTCCTTCCCAGTCTTTGGGAACATGGAAGATGCTATCCACCGGTGTACCAGCAATGGTGCGATAGACAGTCAACAGATTATAGCAACGCACGCCTGCTTCGGTACCGAACAGTTCGATCTGGAAATCGTCAGGTTGATGCGCCGCCCAAAAACTTTCGACCTGAAGCCCGGCGCCGTTGGCAAAGCGAATGAAACCGCCAGCGTAGTCATCGGCGGCATACTGTTGCTCCGGCGCCGGCTGTGGCTTGTAGTCGAAATAGCCAATGCCGCGCGGACCGAATTTCGCCCCTGCGACAGCGACAGCGCTCACCGGTTGCGGCATGCCTATCATCCACCAGCGGCATCGAGCACGTGCACTCCCATATCTATCTATCACGGAAGGCGCCGCCGCCTTTTTGAACAAACCCCGGACTCCAGTGCGGAATGCTGCTCCGGCGTACACTGCGCGCACGCGCGTAGTACACTTCGCCGAGTTCGCCACGCGCCGCCGTAGCGCCGACGATCTGCGTCTCACGGGAAAACCGGGTCGAGAATGACATCAATATTGACAACCCCTGCTGCCTCGGCTGCCGCGACGAGATCGCGCGCCGGAGTGACGGCATCGGCAAGCGGCTTGGTGACCAGCACATGCTTGTCGTTGCGCACGGCTTCGAGCGCAATCGGAACGTGGAGTTGGTTGGGCGTGCCGACAAACACCGCGCTGGAGTTCGGTGGTCCACCATTTTGCCATCGCTGCGGTCTCGGCGGTCAACTCGCCCCGGTTCAACGCCAGCATGCACTGATCGACGAACACACGCCCAATCTGCACTTCGGTCACGAGTTCCGCCAGGGTGAAACGCACCGATTGGAGCGCACCAATCGGACGACCGAACGCCTCACGTTCACGGCAGTAGCGGATGGTTTGTTCGAGTGCCGCTTCTGCGGCAGCCACAGCGCCAACTGCAATTGCAAGGCGTTCGCGCGGCAATTGTTCCATCAGATAACGAAAGCCCTGTCCCTCTTCACCAAGGAGGTGATCACGCGGCACGCGCACATTGTGAAAGAACAGTTCAGCGGTATCCTGCGCGTGCAGTCCAATCTTTTCCAGGCGTCTGCCGCGCTCGTAGCCCGGCATATCACGTTCGACGACCAGCGGACTGATCCCCTTATGCCCGGCTTCCGGGCTGGTTTTCGCCGCTGCGATCACCAGGTCGTTGAGGATGCCGTTGGAGATGAAGGTCTTCTGGCCGTTCAGGAGGTAAACATCGCCATCGCGTAGCGTTGTTGTGCGGATCGCTGCGAGATCGCTGCCAGCGTCCGGTTCGATCATCGCAATAGCGGTGATGCACTCACCGCTGACGCAGCGCAGTAACAGCGTCGGCGTTGGTCCGGCGTGCTATAGTTCGTGATGTAGGTAACAACAATATCAGTATGCAGCACGAAACCCCGACCGGTCGCGCCAGCGCGCCACAACTCTTCGCCAATAACGACATTGAAGCGGTAATCGCGTGCGCTGGGGCCGCCGTACTCCTCCAGTACATCCATACAGAGAAATCCCTAACGACCAGCTGCCTGCCAGAGATCGCATGGAACGACGCCGGTACGCTCCCATTCGGCGTGGAAGGGCGCAATCTCGCGCTCAACGAATGCGCGAAACGTGGCACGGAAAAGGTCATGTTCTGGCTCAAACAGGGTGCGTTTCATCAGACCAAAATATCTGGCACTGGCGCGGGCGAGCGGGTCGTGATCTGTTTGCCCAGGCGATCAAGCGCATATTCGATCCCTGCTTGCAGGTTGCTGCGGGTTACAACAGTGCTCAGATCGATGCCCAGGTGCACTATCGCCTGCGCCACTTCTGCCGAAATGCCGACCAGGACGCACTGGGCGCCAAGGAGCGATGCAGCGCGGGTCGTCTGAATCAGGTGGTTGGCAACCGACGTATCCACAACCGATACTCCCGTGATGTCGATGATGGCGATCTCGGCGGCATAATGCTGAATGCCGTTGAGCAACGCTTCCATGATCTGCGCGCTGCGCCGGCTATCGATCGATCCGACAAGTGGGAGCACAATAATCTCGTCGTAGATCGGCACGACCGGCGTTGACATTTCGCGGATCGCCTGGATGAGACGTTCCTGTTCCTCGACGGTTGCGCGCAGTTGCTCCCGGCTGCGCTCCAGTTCCACGCGCTCCAGCATGCGCTTTGTAATCACCTCGGTAAAGAGGACGATCCCACCGATTGAGCCATCTCCCCTGAACCATGGGTAGCACTTCCAGTTTAACCACTCGGTCGACCCATCACCACGAGTCCAGGGATCCTCCTCCGCTTCCTCGAAGGAGCCAGCCAGCACCCTGCGGTGCACCTCTTTCCAGCGTTCGGGCAAGTCGGGGAAAATCTCATAGTGGGAGCGACCAATGATATCCTGCCCCTCCAGATGGTAATCACGAATCCAGCGCTGGTTTGCCAGGATGTAACGCATATCGGAGTCGAGCATGGCAACCGCAGCAGGGGCATGTTCGACAAAGAAGCGCAATCGTTCTTCGCTGGCACGCAGTTCATCCTCAATAGTCGCATAACGTTGCATCTGCTGCTCCAGTTCTGCGATCCGCGCACGAAGTTGCTCAATCTCGGTTTCGGGAGCGTCGGTCATGTCTGCCTCACAGTGGTAAAAAAGATGTATACGACCTGATACCATTATAGTACAGAAGTCGCAGGCGCGGCGTGAAAGCGCACACGACCCTGTTGTAGTGTAGGTTGTCTGCATTACGGGAACATACCGCTTTGCATGCACCGATCCGAACGTTGCGTATGCCGAGTCATCGGCGCTCACTGCATACTGGCGCCCCTGTTCGGATTGCGCCCAGGTACATTACTGCACGCACCACAGCGAACAGGTTATCGAGCACATGGCACCGGTGGCAGAGCATATCGACAATGGTGCCGCCGCCCTCCTCCCTGCAATAGTTCCAGGAAGGACGCTGCCTGGATTGCCAGTTCTCCTCGAAAACCCAGTAGCCGAACTCACCGCGCACCGAGAGGATTCTGCCAAAGAAACCGCTTTCAACCAGGCGTTTGAGTTTGCGCAGACTGGGGAGAAAGAGTTTATCCTGCACGACGCCGTGCCTGATGCCAGCAGCTTTCGCGCGGCGCACCAGATCAAGCGCATCATCGAGCGTTGCTGCGGACAGTTTTTCGCAGTAGACATGTTTTCCGGCTGCAATCGCCGCGCGCACGCTTTCGCGCGACGTTGGGTTATCTGTGCATCGAAGTAGATCACATCGGCAGGATTGGCAAGGCATGCATCGAGATCGGTGCTCCAGCGGGAGGTGCCGTACATATCCGCCAGTGCATGCATCTTCTGCTCGTTGCGCCCGACCAGGATCGGGTCAGGCATCACCACATCGCCGTTTGCGAGCGGCACACCGCCAGCCTGGCGAATGGCGACAATCGAGCGCGCGAGATGTTGATTGGTTCCCATTCGTCCAGTGACGCCATTCATAATGATACCCAGCGAGAGCGTAGCCATAGAACATCCTTTCTGCCAAAAAAAGAACGCGCTCAAGCAGCGCGCCTGGACAGCGCATATTTCGAATGAGACGTGCTGGTTATGTCGCGGATGGCGGCACCGTGCTCTGACGCACGATCATCTCGGTCGGCAGGTGAATGGTGCGCAGGGTGTCTTCTGCCGAGAGCGCCAGTGCGAGCGCTTCTGATCCAAGCTGGCTCATCGGCACGCGCATGGTCGTCAACGCCGGTGTCACATCGGCGGCAATCGGAATGTCATCGAAACTGACAATTGAAATCTGGTCGGGCACAGCGATCCCGTCTTCCTGCAGCGCAGCGAGCGCGCCGATTGTCATCACATCATTGAGTGCGAAGATCGCCGTGATTGATGGAAAGCGCTCCAACAGGCAGATCGCCGCCTGTGAACCGCCATCGCGGGTAAAACTGCAATGATCGCTTCAGGCGGCAACATGATCCCGCCTGCCTGAAGCGCCTGCACAAAGCCGCTGCGCCGATCACAGGAAGTGGTCAGCAGTGTAGGACTGTCGATCACGCCAAATGAGCGACGCCCCAGATCGAGCAGATAGTGCGCCAGCGCCCGCGCACTGCCGACGTTGTCGGGAACAACGGCATCGGCAGCGATATTGTAGCGACTGATGACCGCTACCGTCCTCCCATCGAGACAAATAAGTCGATTGGCTCAGTCATAGGTCGGCGGTAGGCGCGATCATCAAGATCGCTGCCTGCCAGGATGATCGCCTCGACGCTCTGTGTCTGCAGCGGGTGCACATACTCCAGTTCGCGCTGTGGATCACGGAAGGTATTGCGTACAATAAATGCCCGGCATCGGTAGCGCTGCGCTGAACGCCCCGTAGGATTTCTGCGTAGTATGGATCGCTGGTGTCATGGACGATCACCCCCACTGTCTGTGTGAAGGTGCGGGCAAGCGCCTGCGCATGTGCATCAGGGACGTAGTGCAGTTCATACGCGGCAGCTGTAACGCTCGCATGCATCTCATCACTCATGGCGCGCGCTGCCGTTGAGCACACGTGATGCAGTAGCCAGCGAAACCCCGGCGCGACGAGCGATATCAGCAAGTGTGACAGCCATAAAGCAGTTCCCGAAGCACGTTGCCCTTACAGGAGATCGCCGATCAGTTCGCGACAGGGTATAATACAAACAGGATCCGCAATCACCCCTCAAACAGCATGGCGCTGCTAGGTGTTTGCACCAGACGTATCGCTATGCAAACCTGCCAGCCGTGCGTGAACAGTGGCGAGAGAAAGGCGAGAGACAGTGGATACACCTGTCGAACATCATTATCTCCGCATTAACGGCATTCGCTTCCATGTCGTCCGCGCAGGGTGTGGGGATCGCCTTCTCCTGCTTTTGCATGGTTTTCCAGAGTTCTGGTGGTCATGGCGTCATCAGATCGATGCACTTGCCGATCGCTACACCATCGTTGCGCCCGATCTGCGCGGCTACAATGAAACCGAGAAACCTGCTCGCGGCTACGAACTACCGGTACTGGTGCAGGATGTGGTTGAACTGATTCAGGCGCTTGGCTTTCAGCGGGCATACGTTGCCGGGCACGACTGGGGTGGTATGATCGCCTGGTCGCTGGCGATTGCGCATCCGGAGCGCGTCGAACGATTGATCGCCCTGAATATGCCGCATCCGGCGCGTTTCTATCAGGAACTGTGGCAGAATGCAGAACAGCGCCGTCGCTCGCGGTATATTCTCTTTTTTCAGATCCCCTGGCTGCCTGAACGTGTGCTGAGTGCGCGCAACGGTGCGGCGTTCGACCGCATTTTTCGTTCAACGCCGATTGATCGAACTGTGTTCGACGATGAGACGATTCGCTGCTATAAACAGGCAATGGCGCGCCCCGGCGCACTGACCGCTGCGCTCAACTACTACCGCGCAATGGGACGGTACGGCGCAGGAGATCTGTTTCGCGGCACAGGCATGCGGGTCACCGTACCGACGTTGTTGATCTGGGGTGAGCAGGATGTCGCTTTTGCGCCGGAGGTCGTCCGAGGTACGGAGCGTTTCGTTCCCGATCTGCGCATCTGCATGCTGCCACATGCGTCACACTGGGTGCAGCAGGTTGCGCCGCGCGAGGTCAATGCTGCTCTGCGCGCATTCCTGGAATGACCAGGCGCGCCTGAGCATGAGCGCATGTACCGGTGAAACTATGGCTATCGTCTATCGTCGCATCGAAACTATCGACGAATACCGCGCCGTCGAAGACCTTCAGGCGCAGGTGTGGGGCAGCGATGCACGTGATGTCGTTCCGCTCCATCTGCTGCTGACTGCCAATAAGAACGGTGGGCTGGCGCTCGGTGCGTTTGATTCCGATCTGGCGCCGCCGGGCGATCTGATCGGCTTTGTGTTCGGTTTCGTCGGTCTCACGGCAGCGGGACAGATCAAACACTGTTCGCACATGCTCGGCGTGCTGCCGCAGTATCGTGATCGGGGGATCGGTGAGGAACTCAAGCGCCGTCAGCGTGACGTCGTGCTTGCGCAGGGCATCACGTTGATGACCTGGACGTTCGATCCGCTCCAGAGTCGGAATGCGCGCCTGAACCTGCGTAAACTTGGCGCCGTATGTCACACATATGCGCGTAATCTGTACGGCACGATGAGCGACCGGCTGAACGCCGGGGTTCCCAGTGATCGTTTCGAGGTGGAATGGCATCTGGCATCGCGGCATGTCGAAGCGCGTCTGGCGCGCGCCGAACCTGAGCCAGACCTTGCGACGCTGCTCGCTGAGGGCGTACCGGTACTGAACCCGGCATCCCTCGGCGCCGCCGACGATGCGCCCGCTCCGGTTTGCTGCGATCCGTCTGGCGCTCGCGTCCTTATTCGCTTCCCGACCAACATTCAGGCACTCAAAATGACACGACCTGCAGAAGCGCTGACCTGGCGCATGCAGGTGCGCGATCTGTGCGAACGGTCGTTTGCCGCCGGTTATACGATTACTGACGCTTTTACCGCAGGAGCGTGCAGTTACTACCTGCTGCACCAGCACTGGAGCATTGTATGAGGATCGAATCAATCACCCTGCACCATATCGATATGCCGCTGGTGGCGCCGTTCGAGACTAGTTTCGGGCGTGAGACGCACCGCCCGTGCATTCTGGTCGAGATGCGTGCAGATGGACGAACTGGCTGGGGCGAATGCGTTGCCGGTGCAGGACCCTGGTATGCGTATGAAACCATTGGCACTGCCTGGCACATTATTGGTGAGTTTCTGGCTCCGATGTTGATCGATCAGGATATCGACTCGCCTGAATCTCTTGTTGAACGGTTTGCTCACGTGCGCGGTCATCCAATGGCGCGCGCTGCCGTCGAAGCCGCGTTCTGGGACATTTTTGCTCAGGCGCACGGCGTATCGCTGGCGCGACTTATCGGCGCGACGCGGCAACGGGTGTCGGTGGGGGTGAGCGTTGGAATCGAACCGACACTCGCTGCCCAACTCGAACGGATTGCGCAATTTGTTGAAGCCGGATATGCGCGCATCAAACTGAAGATCAAACCGGGATGGGATGTTGCTGTCGTACGCGCAGTCCGTGAGCGCTGGCCCGATATTGCGTTGCAGGTGGACGCCAATTCAGCGTATACCCTTGCTGATGCACCGGTGTTTCGTGAACTGGACGAGATGGACTTGCTGCTGATCGAGCAACCGCTGCACCACGAGGATATGGTCGATCACGCGCGCCTTCAGTCGCAACTGCGAACCCCTATCTGTCTCGATGAAAGCATCCACTCGCCCGATCATGCCCGCTGGGCGCTCGATATCGATGCCTGCCGCGTAATTAACATCAAGATCGGGCGGGTTGGCGGGTTGACCGCTGCGCGTCAGATCCACGATCTGTGCGCCAGTCGCGGCGTACCGGTCTGGTGCGGCGGCATGCTAGAAACGAATGTGGGGCGTGCGGTGAACCTGGCGCTGGCAGCGCTGCCCAACTTTACGCTGCCCGGTGATATTTCCGCCTCGGCGCGCTACTATCACTACGACATTGCGACACCCGACTTTGTGTTGAACGATGACTCGACCATCACCGTTCCCGATACACCTGGCACAGGCGTCGTCGTTCTGCCGGAGCGCCTGCGCGCCGTACAGGTGCGCGAGATGACAATTGGGAAAGGATGAGACTGTTACCCTGCCATTTCCTGGCAATGTCTGCATTTATGCTGCGACCATCACTCCAACCGCCTCTTCCAGTGATGTGAACCCGTCACGGCGCAACCGGCGTGCAAGCCCCTGCTTGATGTCGCGTGCGATTGCAGGTCCTGCGTATACCATGCCGGTATAGATCTGGATCAACCGCGCGCCTGCGCGAATGTGCTGATATGCGTCCTCTGCCGTGACAATGCCGCCGACACCGATCACCGGTGGCGTTCCGTGCGTCATGCGGTAGATCGCGCCGATGACCTGACGTGTGTGCTGCGTCAGTGGACGACCGCTCAATCCGCCGGTTTCGATTGCCAGTCGGCTGTGCAGACCATCACGCGCCAGGGTTGTGTTGGTCGCAATGAAGGCTGCAATACCGGCGTCGCAACCGGCACGCACGACTGCTTCGAGTTGATCCGGGGTCTCGTCGGGCGACACCTTCAGCGCAATCGGACGCGGGTGTGGCAGAGCGCGGTTGAGTCGCGTCAGTTCGCGCAGGAGCGTCTCGAGCGCTGCACGTTCGTGCAGGCGACGCAAGCCCGGCGTATTCGGTGATGAGATATTGACCGCCACATAGTCGGCGAGTGGCGCCAGTGCAACGAAGGTTGCGACATAATCTTCAACAGCGCGTTCCAGTGGCGTGTCGCGATTTTTGCCGATATTGACGCCAACGATGACATCGCGTGAGCGACGTGCGCGCAACGCACGCGCAACTGCAACCATGCCCGGACTGTTGAAGCCGAGACGGTTGATCAGCGCAGCATCCTCCGGTAGACGAAAGAGGCGTGGACGCGGGTTTCCGGGTTGCGGGCGTGGTGTAACTGTGCCAGCTTCGATATGACCGAAACCAAGGACCGCCAGCCCATCAACCAGATCGGCGCATTTGTCGAACCCGGCAGCGACGCCGACCGGATTGGCGAAGTGCAGCCCCGACCAATCGACTGCCAGGATAGGATCCTCCCAGGCATACAGCGCACGGATCAGACGCGGCAACAACGGCGCACGACTCGTCACCCGCAGCGCCTTCGCTGTCAGATCATGGGCGCGCTCGGCGTCGAGGCGGAATAAAAGAGGGCGAATAAGACTGTAGAACAAGGTCATTGTCAGGTTCCTGGTGAATGGCGATACAACCCCTAACCCCCGACCTCGCGCAAATCGAACCATGGTCCCTCGACGCAAGGCAGGCGAACTCTGCCTCGCAGTTCGACAGCACACGTTCCACACGCGCCGAACCCGCAGCCAGGCGGCGATTCGATAAGCATCTGCGCAAACCCGCGTGCCCAGCGGAGACGGACGGAGCGCATGATCCGCCCTAACTCCATGAGCGCCTCTTGCGGCAATGCTGCCACGACCGCGTCTGCCCATGCCAGCATCGAAGTTTTATCTGTTGGCTGCAGCACTGCTGCAACGGAAGCTGCAACATTCGTGTCCACTGTTGTGACATACTCGATTGCGGAGGGAAGCAGAAAGGGCGGCGGCAGGCATTCCTGGTCATCAGCGAAGGCGAAAAGGGTCACAGCAGCGCAGGGTGCCGCGAGGCGTGCTATGAAGATCAGCGCAGCAAGCCTTGCACCGGCGCCAATCAGCAACAGATTGCACTGGCGATCATTCAGGGGGAAGGGACGCCCAGACAACCCCACGACATCGAGGGTTTCGCCTGGCAAACGACACGCCAGCCATGCTAGTCCTGGCTCGTGCGGTTCATAGAGCAACGCCAGCTGCCCAATTTCCGGCATCGTTGCAGCCAGAAAGAGCGGGCGACGCAACAACCGATATTGGTCATCGGGATCGTCGCAGCGCACCAGCAGCGCATGACCGGGGCGCGCATCACGCGCCAGATCGGGAGCGTGCAGCGCAAGCCAGCGGAGGCGTGCTGTCAACTGGCGATGGTCAGCGATTACAAGTGTGTGCTGGCGTGCCATTACTCGCCATTCTCGTTGCCAAGGATTCCTTCGAGCCGCGACGCCTGCTGCAAAGCGCCAGTGCTGACGCCAAAATTGCCACGGCGGAACACGATCTGCCCGCGGTACATCGTCAGCATTACCTGTCCTTTGAGACGTTGACCGGCAAGCGGCGTATTACGCCCTTTTGAGAAAAACTTCGCAGGATCGACAGTCCATGGCGAGTCCGGGTCAAAAATAACGATGTCTGCTGGCGAACCCGGGCGCAGTGTTGCTGGCGCACGTCCAAGCACCGTCGCCGGACCCTCGGTGAATTTGGCAACCAGATCGACCAGGTCGAGTTTCCCGCGGTGCACAAGGGTCAATGCCAGCCCCAGCGCCGTTTCGAGACTGCTGATGCCCGGTGCGGCCAGGCGGTACTCACACTCTTTATCAACTGCGCTCTGCGGTTCATGATCCGATGCAATAGCATCAATCGTCCCATCGCGCAATCCTTCAATCAACGCCTCCACATCCTGTTCAGTGCGCAGTGGCGGTCTCACGCGCGTTGATGTGTGGTAGGGTGGTAACATTGTTGGTCTGAGACGCGACGGAAGATCGAGACCATCCTCATTTGCATCAGTACGCTCGCGTCCCCCGCGATATCCTGATTTTCCCTCGCCGTATGGTGTATCGAGATTGCCCAGAACCCAGCGATCGGTCAGCGTCAGGTGATGCGGCGTTACCTCGGCGGTTACGCGCACACCGCGCGCTTTCGCGGCGCGGATAAGCGCAACGCTTCCGGCAGTGCTGACATGGCAGATATGCAGATGCGCCCCGGTCATTTCTGCCAGCGCAATATCACGCGCAACTATGGCTTCCTCGGCGGCAGCCGGGTACCCCGGCAAACCGAGGCGGATACTGACGGCACCTTCATGCATGCCCCATCCACGGGTCAGGCGCACATCTTCGCAATGCGCCATGATTGGCGTGTCGAGCATTGCCGCATACGCCAGCGCGTTCCGCATTACTGCTGCGTCCATTACGGCGTTTCCCTCATCAGAAAAGCCGACGCATCCAGCTTCAACGAGCTCCGCCATTTCGGTAAGCGTCTGCCCAGCGCGCCCAATGGTGATTGCGCCAATTGGCTCGACGCGCACCACGCCGCGTCGCCGCGCAATGTCACGGATCTGACGCGCCACCGCAGCGCAGTCGATAGGTGGGCGCGTGTCTGGCATCACGCACAGCGTGGTAAATCCGCCAGCGGCTGCTGCTTTCGTTGCGGTTTCGATCGTCTCCTTCTGCTCCTCGCCCGGTTCACGCACGTGGGCATGCAGGTCGAGGAAGCCGGGAGCAATCACCGCGCCGCGCGCATTGATCACCTCAGTGTGGTCATCGAGTGGCTCCGGCGCAATAGTAAGATCGGCAAGATCGATCACCTGAACGACCTTACCGTTTTCGACCAGCACGTTGCCGATGGTGGCAACGCGCCGTGCCGGATCGATAATCGAACCATTCTTGATCAGATACCGCATAGGAACTCTTTTCACTCGCCAGAGAGACGGTAGAGCAACGCCATCCGCACCGCCACTCCATTCGCGACCTGATCTTCGATCACGGATTGGGCTGATGTGGCGACATCGGGCATGATCTCGACGCCTTCGTTCATCGGACCGGGATGCATTACTAGGCAATGGGGTGCTGCACGCGCCACACGCTCGGCAGTGATTGCAAAAAAGCGAGTATACTCCCGCAGTGAGGGGAGCAACCCTGCTTCCATTCGCTCCTTCTGTAGGCGCAGGGTCATGATCACATCGGCATCTTTGACGCATTCGTCCAGGTTGCTGGTGATCGTCAAGTCGGGCCAGGTCGCTTTCCAGAACGACTCCGGCCCGATCAACGTCTGCGGCGCGCAGAGTATCACCGAAGCGCCCATACGGGTGAATCCCCATAGATTGGATCGTGCGACGCGACTGTGCAGAATGTCGCCGACGATCACTACCTTGAGACCTTCGATGCGCCCCAGTCGCTGCCGCACAGTGAAGAGATCAAGGAGCGCCTGGGTCGGGTGCGCGTGTCGTCCATCGCCAGCGTTGATCACCGAGCCGCGAAAATACTGTGCTGCCAGATATGGTGCACCCGACTCACTGTGGCGCATGATCAGTATATCGGCACCGAGCGCCTGTAATGTTCGCACTGTGTCGATCAACGATTCGCCCTTCTCGACACTGCTGCCGCGCGCTGTGAAGTTGACGACATTGGCGGAGAGCGCTTTCCCGGCAAGCTCGAACGAAATCCGGGTGCGGGTGCTCTCCTCGAAGAACATGTTGACAATCGTTTTACCACGCAGGGTCGGCACCTGCTTGATTGCCCGTCCAAGCACTTCTTTCATGCTGACGGCGGTTTCAAGAATCTCTTCAATCTCCTCAGGGGAGAAATCGTCGAGATCAAGCACATGTCGGCGACGATGCCGTCGTTTTCCTGCTTCTGCAGGTACGCTCATGTCTCAGAACTCCTTACCCGCTGGTCTCTGTATTGCGCACAATGAAAACCCCGTCCACGCCGCCATCGACCTCATGCAGGCGGGTAGCAATCCGTTCATCGCGTGAAGTAGGTACGTTTTTCCCTACGAAATCAGCGCGGATCGGCAACTCGCGATGACCGCGGTCGATCAGCACTGCCAGTTGAATGCGCGCCGGTCTGCCAAAATCGGTCAGTGCATCAAGTGCAGCGCGAATGGTGCGCCCAGTGTAGAGCACATCATCAACGAGCACAACCGTGCGCCCATTGATGTCGAAGGGGATGTCGGTGGCATGCACGACTGGCGCCGGACCGCGAATGCCGAGGTCGTCACGGTAAAGGGTGATGTCCAGCACACCAACTGGCACGCGCACACGCTCGATCTCTTCGAGCACAGCCGCAATGCGCATTGCCAGTGGGGCGCCACGTCGCCGGATGCCGACGAGCGCCACATCGCGCACTCCAGCGTTGCGCTCGGCAATCTCGTGCGCAATACGAGTAATGGCGCGGCGAATATCATCAGCATCCAGGATCTGCTTTTCCCCCATATGCGCTACCCTTCAAGCATCTGTTTCAGGTTGCTCAGCGTCCGCTCCAGGTCTTTCTGGTTCTGCCGTTCAACGAACAGTTTGTCGAGAATCCCGCCGATCAGAGCGCCGCCCGGGACAGTGTAGTCGATGCGCACATGCACCTGTGTGCCGCTCATTTCGGGGGTCAGGCGCCACACCCAAACATTCGACAGGTCGCCGCTCCCCTCTTCGCGCAGATAGCGCCCTGGTTCAATCGCGGCAAAGGTTGTTTTGCCGCGGAAGGTCAGCGTTCCCGCCATTTTGAACGTCCATGCAAACGTGTCGCCAACGTTGCGCCCGGTCACATCGCGCACTTCTTCAAGACCAACGACCCATTTCGGTGCGTCTTCGACGCGGAGAAGCGCCTCGAACACTGTATCAACCGGCACATTGATGAAGATGCTATGTTCGACCGACGACATTGTCCTGCTCCTTTCCCGAAACATTGCGGACAGCTCTGTGCTGTGGAACAGCGCAGCGCGCGATTCGGTCGTATAATACGGGAGATCAGACAGATTGACAATCGATCAACGCTTTCTGGATCAATGGCGCAGCGTGAAACAACCATCTACATCGGACTTGGCAGCAACATTCATTGGTGATCGCGTTGCCAGGCTACAGGAAGTAGTTGTGCATTTGAGCCGGGTCATCAAGGTCACGCGCGCCTCAAGCCTGTATGTGCACATCCCTCACCCGCGTCTGGCTAAGCGCGCATTCGTCCTGAAGCCGCTTGCTGAACTTGCGCCCAACCTGATGCACCCGGTGTTGTACTACGTCGATGATGCCGACTAGGTGAAACTGTACGATCCAGGCGCCTGATGCCGATGCCGCCAGGCATCATATCCCCAGTTCCGTGCGCAGGCCGGCTATCTCTTCCTCCAGTTCGTGCGCCAGTGCAAGGCGGTCCGTTTCGGGCAGGAACGCCGCGTGCGCGCCAGTCAACGCTATCTTCGTCAGTTCATCGGCAGTAAAACCAAAAAGCCGGGTTGCCAGGCGATATTCATTGCACAGGGTTGTGTTGAAGAAGACCGGATCGTCGGTGTTGATCGTCAGTGGCACGCCAGAGTCAAAGAGGCGACGCAGCGGATGTGCATCGAAACCAGAGACAGCGCCGGTGCGCACATTGCTGGTCGGGCAGACATCGAGCACGATATTGCGCGTTCGGAGGGCGGTGAGCAGTTCTGGATCGTCGATGCTGCGAATACCATGCCCCACGCGGCGGACACCGAGCGCGTCAATGGCGCCCCAGACGCTTGCAGGACCGACCACTTCACCAGCGTGCGCCATCACCTGCAAGCCAGCGTGTCGCGCCGCAGCAAAGACCCCCGCAAACGGCTCTGGCGGATGGTTGATCTCATCACCGCCGATCGACCAGCCAACCACGCCGTAGGGCATATTTCGGATAGCATGATCCAGCAGTTGCCATGCCAGTTCAACCCCGAACTGGCGCCCATAATCGAACACCAGCCCGACCCGCACGCCGTACTCACGGGCTGCGCGCGCAAAACCGGATGCCGCACCCTGCACCACTTCATCGAGATCGAGGGCGCGGCGATGATACTGAACCGGCGAAATCATCACTTCGGCATAGCGAACGCGCTGTTTCGCCAGATCCTCGCCAACTTCATACGCGACCTGCTCAAAATCGCGCCCGGTTGTCAGGGACCGCGCCAGCACCATGAAGATGGTCAGGAATTCGTGGAAGTTATGATAGTTGAAGAGTTGCGCGACCCCCGCTTCATCGCGCGCTGGCAGGTCGACGTCGTTGCGTTCGGCAAGCGCCAGCAGGGTGGAAGGGCGAATAGCGCCTTCCAGGTGAAGGTGCAATTCGACCTTCGGCATGCGGGCGACGAACTCATCGATCTCAGGGAGTAATTGCTGCTGGGTGCTCACAGCCACCTCGATTCCTCAACAGACGCACTGTATCCGAATTGCTGGACGCAGATATACAGCGTCAATTCCGTGTACGTCGGAGCAGGGCGTCGTTGCTATGAACCGGGGCGGATCAAACGCGATCAGCGAGTTGCCGCAGCTTCAAGGCGTTCGGCGTTGTCGGCAATGATCAGCGCATCGATCAGGCGGTCGAGATCGCCATCGAGGATACCTGGAAGATTCGAAAAGTTTTGCCCGATACGATGATCTGTCACCCGGTCTTGCGGAAAGTTATAGGTGCGAATCTTTTCAGCGCGTTCGCCGGCACCCACCTGCGCCAGGCGCGACTCTCCCAGTTCTTTGCGGCGCTTTTCTTCTTCGCGGGCATAGAGACGGGCGCGCAAGACGGCGAGCGCCGATGCCTTGTTCTTCAGTTGCGAACGACTATCTTGACAGGTCACAACGATTTCTTCCGGCGTCCCTGGCTTGTACACAATCCGCACTGCCGAGTCGGTGGTGTTGACCCCCTGACCGCCATGCCCGCTCGAACGAAAAACATCGACCCGATAATCGGACGGGTTCAGTTCGATCTCGGTCTCTTCAATTTCCGGCAGGACGGCGACGGTGGCAGTAGAGGTGTGAATCCGCCCGCGCGCTTCGGTCGCTGGCACCCGCTGCACGCGATGGACGCCACCTTCGTACTTGAGGCGGCTATACGCTCCTTCCCCCTTAATCTCGAACACAATCTCTTTGTAGCCGCCGGGACCGTTCTCCGTTGCGCTGATGACTTCTACATCCCATCCACGCTGTTCGGCGTAGCGCGTATACATGCGGAACAGGTCCGCGGCGAAGAGTGCCGCTTCGTCGCCGCCTTCGCCCTGCCGCAGTTCCATGATGACATTCTTCGAGTCATTCGGGTCACGCGGCAGCAGCAAAACCTTGATATCCGTCTCGAGTTGGGCGCGGCGCTCGATGAGATGGTCGAGTTCCTCCTGGGCAAGTTGACGTACCTCCGGATCGGTCTCGTTCGCCAGCAAGAAGCGGGTATCCTCGATCTGGCGTTCCACATCGCGGTACGCCTGATACGCCTCGACGAGCGGTTCAAGGTCGCGCTGTTCACGTGCATACTTCTGCAACCGAACAGGATCAGTAGCGATCTCGGGTTGCGCCATTAGATCAAGCAGTTCGTTGTAGCGTGCAGCAACATTAGCAAGTTTATCGATCAGAGCAAAAGCCATAGCCGTGACACCTGAAGCATTATACTATGTGCATTGGGCAAGACAGAGCGCCGGGTACCATGCCCGGCGCTCTGCGACGGTTTGGAAACAGGTTAACCTTGTTGAGCCTGCTGCAATGCCTTCTTGCGGCGGTTGCGCTCGGCGCGGCGACGTTTCTCTTTGCGCTTTTCGCTTTCGGAAATAAAATGCATTTTCTCGCGGAAGGTCTTGGTGATGCGCTCGGCAACGACAACCTTGTTGAATCGACGGAGCAATTGGTCAACAGTCTCGCCTTCACGTCGTTCTACTCGCATATTTCTGGCTTATCCACACACGCTGGTGGCTCACCCGGCGCGGAAGAACAACCTGTTCACCTCCCCCTGGCGCAGCATTACGGTGCAATCTGCGCCTGCACCGCTTGCACATTCTTAGTATACACGCTCGATTCGGATCGTGCAACCCATGACTAATCTGTACATGCCAGTCTTGCCGCATGCGTGCTTTTGTGATAGCATACGGCGCCACCTGGATTGTCATTAGCGTCGTATTCAGTTGCCGCGAGAACGAAAGAGACGAGTGTTCCTATGACTGATACCGCACGTCCTCCCCGTCCACGTTTTATTGGCGTCGATACCTACTGCGATCCGCACGGTCGGTTTACATTTCGGTATCCCACCGACTGGCATCGTTTTGATCTTGACCATGGTCTGGAAGGGGTTCTCTTTTCGCCTGAGCGCGAGGATCCGAAAACGTTCTTCTCTGCGTGGGTTCGCCAGCTCGAAGCCGAAGCGGTCGCTGAAGATTTGCCGATGCTGCGAAAAGGTATCGCCGACGGGTTGGCGCAACTCCCGGAGTGCGTAATCGAGTCGAGTTCGGACGACACCTACGGCAATCTGATTAAGTTCGAGCGCATCTACATGTTCCGTGACGGCGACGACGTGCGCAAGCGCAAGGTCTGGATCTTGTATGTCGCGCAGTGGCAGATCGTGCTGACCTATCAGGGGCGCACGCCGGAAGAGTGGGAGTATTGGCTACCGATGGGCAACTATGCGTTTGCGCTGTTCAGTATTCCTCCCGAACTCTGGTTTGCGACCGACCGTGACCTGACGAAGAAAACGGGACTGCCCCGCAAGGAAAAGGTTAGGCGAGGACGCGCGAAGAACGAGGAATAAAGGTTGAACGTTGAGTGTTGAACGTTGAATGTTTGGGTGTTGGACGATAAGGGTTGAGCATTGAACGTTGTAACGTTAGAGTTGCAACGTTTTATAGAGTGGGTGCAAGCGTGGGGAACGCATCTAACTCGCGACCCTCTGCACAACATGTTCTGTCGCTCCATATCATTGGTGCATGCGTTCTGATTTGCACAGTGCTGGCACTCACAGCTGTGTTTCTTCACCCGCGCAATTGCGCATTGTTTTCTAAGCTGAATCAGCGCGGCGTCGCCTACAAGCATGTCTTCATTGATCGCACCTGGCCCGACACGGTCAACGACGTCACCTATGGTGCGAAGTTGCTGATCACGACTCTTGAGAAGGGAGAGCTCGCCAGGCGGCTGGACTGTCGCGGATGGCAAACTGATTGTTTCTTCACTGTGCGCGAATTGGGGATCTACCGCGAGGCGTTGCCTGAACTGACGTAGCAGCAGCGTTTGCTATGGATCGTCTGGATCAAGCAGGCGCTTGGCATAACACTGTGCTTCCGAAGAACGTTGATGGAACGGGTTGCAGGTTGCAGATTGAGAGTCGCAGATTAGAGGGTCGCAGGTTGCAGCGGAGACGCACACACGGGTGATAGGCGTCGCACAGAGTACAGGTTGAGGGTTGCAGGTTGAGGACGCCTCTAACCTCCCATTCGGTTCCCGGTCCTCAGTTCTTAGTTCTCAGTGCTCGGTTCTTGGTTCTCGGTTCCTGGTTCTTGAACACCATGCGACTCTCCAGATCTGGTTTCATCCTGATCGCCGTATCGTCTGTCACGTGCGTGCTTGCTACTGCGCTGCTGTTTGCCCTCCGCCCGCGCCCGATCACCAGCCATGCGGATGCCATCGCCACGATCCTGGACCGACGCGGCATTGTCTACGAGCAAGTCACGACCGATCAGGTCTGGCCCGCAGCCGTCAACTATTACGCCTACGGTCCGTCGGTCTACCCGTACAGCGCGACGGTTAGCGTCAGATTACCAGATGACACGATTGTGCATGGAAGCTTCGAATGCACCGATGATCGCTGCAAATGCCAGGTGACGATTGTGCGCTTCGCTATCGATAATGAACCGATCCCGGACATCAGCAACGTGCGACCGCTGCCCTGAATGGAGTGGTTGCGGCAGGTGATCCAGATAGTGCGTTCATTCGGGTATGTGATGTTTGTATCAAACGTGCTCGAAAAGCATCCATAAGCTTCTTTGTTTCAGGTTGACCGGTTCAGTTTGACAGTCTTTCAAAACAACGATACAATACCTCTGAACACCGTGTACAGAATCTGGAAAGGAGAGATCATGGCATAGTTCCCTCAAATATACAGTATGTGCTCCGCCACGGTGAGCATCACTTTTAGATACCCTTTTCTGACGACCGAATCGATCACTCAATGCATGAGTAACAGATGCCCTGTACAAGGAGGTACCACGTGAGCAACGCACGGAAGCTCAACCGGCGCTCATTCCTGCGTCTGTCAGCCGTCACGGCGGCCAGCGCCGCGATCGCAGCCTGTGGTGGTCAGCCTGCCGCACCTCAACCAACCACTGCGCCCGCGCCTCAACCGACCACTGCACCTGCTGCGCCCGCTCCGACCACTCCTCCTGTAGCAACTGCCATTCCTCCGGTGACAACCAAGTTCAAAGAAGCGCCAATGTTGGCGAAACTGGTGCAGGAAGGCAAGTTGCCGCCGGTGGATGAGCGCCTGCCGAAGAACCCCTATACACCGCCCCACTCCTGGCTTACCGTCGGCAAGTATGGCGGTGTGCTGAAGAAGGTCTACAACAGCAACTGGGGCATCACCGGTTTCATCCACGAGATGCAGTACGGCTCGTCGCCACTGCGCTGGCTCAAGGATGGCCTGGCGATCGGTCCCGGTTTTGTTGAAAGCTGGGAGTCGAATGCGGACGCGAGCAGGTGGACGTTCAAGATCCGCGAGGGGATCAAGTGGAGCGATGGTCACCCGTTCACCACCAAGGACATCATGTACTGGTGGGAATATACGGTTGGCGGCAACGGTAAGGAGAAGGAGTTCCCCGCCGGTCTTAAGCCGATCAACAGCCCGCCGGATGAAGCACGATCCGGCACCGGCACGCTGATGACCCTCAATGCGCTGGATGATTACACCTTCGAAATGGTATTCGACGCCCCTGCACCGCTAACGGCGGACCGCCTGGCGATGTGGGTCAACATGTTCATCGGTCCGGCATGGGTGATGCCGCGCCACTATATGGAACAGTTCAACCCAGTGCTTAACCCTGACAAGTACAAGGACTGGGAAGAGCATCAGCGCAAGTTCAACCACAACAACCCCGACTGCCCACGCCTGACCGGTTGGAAACTGGATGTGTTCGAGGAAGGCGTCCGCGCCGTCTGGTCGCGCAACCCCTACTACTGGGCGGTTGATAAGGAAGGCAACCAGTTGCCGTACATCGATCAGATCATCGTGACGGCAGTCAAGGACAAGGAGATCGAGAAATTGGCGTACACCGAGGGACGCGCCGATCACGCGCACTTCCACGGTCAGGGTCTGGCAGATGTCCAGTCGTTGCGTGATGCCGAGTCCAAGAGCCAGCTCGAAGTTCGCTTCTGGGACTCTGGATCGGGTACTGGTTCGCTCTACTTCTTCAACATGGACTTCAAGGACCCGAAGATGCGCGCGGTGTTCCGCGATCCGAAGTTCCGCCAGGCGCTGTCGCACGCCTACAACCGCGCCGATGTCCAGAAGGCGGTCTACTTCGGGCTTGGCGAGTTGACCACCGGCACCTTCAGCCCGAAGGCGATCGAGTACAACATCAACGATCAGGGCAAGCAGATGTACGCTGCGTGGCGCGATAGCTACGTCAAGTACGATCCGGCGCTGGCGGAGAAGATTCTGGACGAGGCGGGCTACAAGAAGGGTCCCGACGGCAAGCGCACCATGCCGGATGGCAGTCCGCTGCAGATCCAGGTAACCTATGGCGCCAACGCAACGCCTGGCGGTGAGCACCTGTCGAAGAACGAGCGTCTGGTGCGCGACTGGCAGGCGATCGGCATCGATGCGGTGCTCACGCCAATTCCGGGTGAGGGTGCCGATGAGAAATGGCGCGCCGGTGAAATTCCGATGAAGACCGAGTGGGAAGTCGGTGACGGTCCGAATCACCTGGTCTTCCCGTCGTGGTTGGTGGCGGACGAGACCGAGCGCTGGGCGCCGCTGCACGGGCGCGGGTACACGCTGCGCGGTACGGCATCGGAGAAGGAGGAACTGGACAAGAATCCGTGGGATCGCAATCCACCGCGCATTGTCCCCACTGATCCGGATTATATGCCAGCGATTAAGAAGCTCCACGACCTGTTCGACAAGAGCAAAGTGGAACCGGACGCCATGAAGCGCCACCAGCTCGTGTGGGATATGATCAAAGTCCACATCGAGGAGGGTCCGTTCTTCACCGGCACGATCGCCAACCCACCGCGCATTATTCTGGTCAAGAAGGGCCTGATGAACGTGCCAACCCGCGACGATCTGTTGAAGGAAGGGTTGGGCGGCTTCGTCAACCCATGGATCATCCCGTCTCCAGCGGTGTACGATCCGGAGACCTGGTACTGGGATAACCCCGACGCACATACGGCATAACCGCTCAACGGCTTCCCTCCCGCAGGTTGAGCGATCTGCGGGAGGGAAATCGTTGGTGCGAACCTATTCTTGGCTATTGTATTGTACATTCTGGAATAGTGAGGCGGAGATGATCAACTTCATTGCCCGGCGCGTAGTCAACATGTTTTTCTTGTTGATCGTTGTCTCCTTTGTAGGGTTCTGGATCATTCAACTTCCCCCCGGATCGATCCTCGACGTGCAGATCCAGCGCCTGCGGATGCAAGGAGGAAACATTCCCGAATCAATGATCCAGGCATTGCGTGACCGCTACGGCGTTGACGATCCGTTCTATATACAGTACTGGAAGTGGGTTTCGCGTTCGTTACAGGGAGATTTCGGCACCTCATTCGAGACGGATCAGAAGGTTGCAGAGCGCATCTACAATCGTTTGGGCTTTTCTGTGACATTGTCGGTCATCGCGCTCGTTTTCACCTGGCTGGTTTCTATTCCGATCGGCGTGTATTCGGCGACGCATCGCTATACCTGGCCCGATTACATCATTACCTTCATTCAGTTTTTGGGTCTTTCGATTCCCGGTTTTCTGCTGGCGCTGATCCTGCTGATCACTGCATCGCGTTTGTGGGATCAGCCGATTGGCGGTCTCTTCTCACCGCAGTATGCCGACGCGCCCTGGAGTATCGCCAAAGTGCTGGATTTCCTGCGCCACGTCTGGATTGCCATCGTCGTGCTGGCGATTGGCGCCACTGCCGGTCTGACCCGTGTGATGCGCGCAAACCTGCTCGACGTGCTGAATATGCAGTACATTCAGACAGCGCGCGCGAAGGGGTTGAAAGAATCGACAGTCATCTGGAAGCACGCGGTGCGCAATGCTATTCACCCGCTGGTGATGGCGCTCGGAACGCTGTTGCCGGCGCTGGTCGTCGGTGAAACGCTGATTGCCATCATCCTGAGTCTGCCGACGATCGGTCCGCTCTACCTGGATGCGCTGCGCTCGCAGGATATGTACCTGGCGGGAACCATCCTCGTGATGCTTTCGGCGTTGCTGCTGATCGGGAATCTGCTCGCCGATCTGCTGCTCGCCTGGGTGGATCCGCGTGTGCGCCTCGAATAGACAGTGTGAACGTTGAACGTTGAATGTTGAACGTTGAACGTTGTTAGTAAGGATTGGCGCTATGGCAACGACTGCAAGTAAACTGCCCAAAGTCGCCAAAGGCAAGAAGCAGGAAGACGTCGGCCAGATTCCGCAGTGGAAGTTAATGGTGCGGCGCTTCAGTCAGAGCAAATTGTCGGTCGGTGCGCTGTTCGTGCTGGGTGTGATGTATGTGATTATGATCTTCTCGGATTTTCTGGCGCCCTACCCGCACGATGTGCTTGACTCGAACAATGCGTTTGCTCCCCCGACGCAGATTGTCTGGGGTCCTGAGGGACCGGGCATCTATGGGTTGAAGCAAGAACTGGATATGGAGCGGTTTCAGTGGATATATACGCCTGATCCGAGTGTGATCTATCCCATCCGTTTCTTCGTCCAGGGTCATGAGTACTATTTCCTCGGACTGTTCCCGTCACGCCTGCATCTGTTTGGCGTTGAAGCGCCACCCGAAGCCAACGCGCGCGTGTTTCTGTGGGGCGCCGATAAAGAGGGGCGCGACCTCTTCTCGCGGGTGTTGAAAGGATCGCAGATTTCGTTGACCCTTGGGTTCTTTGGTGTGTTTCTGTTCGTCGTGATTGGGTCGATTGTCGGTACTGCCTCTGGGTACTTTGGCGGCGCGCTCGACAACCTGATCCAGCGGTTGATCGAGTTGATCCGCTCGTTCCCCGACCTGCCGCTTTACATGGCGCTGGCAGCGGCATTGCCGCTTAATGTGCCGATCACCGTGCGCTACTTCCTGATCACGGTGATCATCGCACTCGTCGGCTGGACCGGTCTGGCGCGCGAAGTACGCGGTAAGGTGCTGGCATTCCGAAGCGCAGACTATACCGCTGCCGCAATTGCCGCTGGCGCCTCACACTGGCACATTATTACGCGACACCTTATGCCCAATGCCATGAGCCATATCGTGGTCGTCGGCATGCTCTCCATCCCTGGCGCCATTGGTCTGGAAACGGCGCTAAGTTTCCTGGGGCTCGGCATTCTGCCGCCAGCGGTCAGTTGGGGCATCCTCCTGCGCGATGCGCAAAGCGTCCAGGCAGTCGTAACCTACCCCTGGCTATTGATACCGGTTATTCTGCTGATCATCACGGTGATGAGTTTCAATCTGCTCGGCGATGGCGTGCGCGATGCAGTCGATCCATATGCGTAAGGAGCCTCTCCTATGACGAATGCAGCAGCGACGGGAACAGAGCGCACCAACATTCAGATCGTCAGCGAAGACGATGTGGTACGAGTTGAAGATCTGCGTCTCAGTTTCTATACCTCGCTGGGGGTCGTGCGGGCGCTCAACGGGGTATCGTTCAACATTCCACGCGGAAAAGTGCTTGGCGTCGTTGGCGAGTCAGGATGCGGCAAGAGCCAGACGGGTCTTGCGATTATGCAGCTGACCTTTGGTCGTATCGAGGAGGGACGAATCCTGTTTCGCGAGTTCAACACCAGTGAAGTGATCGATATTACCAAACTTGAGAAGAATGGCCCTGAGATGCGCCGCATTCGCGGCAACCATATCTCGATGATCTTTCAGGAGCCGATGACGTCACTTAATCCATGTTACACAGTCGGTCATCAGATTGAGGAAGCGATCCTGCTTCATCAGACGCGGGATAAAGCTGAGGCGCGCCGTCGCACGGTCGATATTCTGCGCAAGGTCGGTATGCCGAACCCAGAGCGCATCGCCGATAGTTATCCGCACCAGCTGTCGGGCGGCATGCGTCAGCGCGCGATGATTGCGATGGCGCTCTCCTGCAATCCGACCCTGCTGATCGCTGATGAGCCGACGACGGCGCTCGATGTGACGACTGAAGCGCAGATCCTGGACTTGATGCGCGATTTGCAGCATGAGATCGGTACCTCGATTATGTTTATCACCCACAATATGGGTGTGGTCGCCCAGATGTGCGATGAGGTCGCCGTAATGTATCTTGGTCGCGTCATTGAGCGCGCAGCGGTCGATGATATTTTCTACGATCCGAAGCATCCCTACACGATCTCGCTGCTACGTTCGATTCCGCGTCTCGGTATTGCCCGCGGTCAGAAACTTGAGTCGATCAAGGGCACAGTGCCCGATCCGTATTCGACTGTTCCCGGTTGCCCGTTCCATCCACGCTGTCCAGCAGCTATTCCCGGTCTGTGTGATACTGTGATGCCGGAAGAGATCTTCATCGCCGGATCGCAGACGCATACGGTTCGCTGTCATCTGTATACGTAGAGGAGCGCTATGGATACCGCAAAGAAAAATGGCAGATCAGACGAAATATTGCTCGAAGTCCGGGGTCTGAAGAAGCACTTCCCGATCCATAGCGGTTTCCTGCGGCGCGTGACAGGGTATGTTAAAGCCGTTGATGGGATCGATTTCTATATCAAGAAGGGTGAAACGCTCGGTCTTGTCGGTGAGTCAGGGTGTGGCAAGAGTACAACCGGTCGCACGATCCTGCGTCTCCTCGATCCGACGGCAGGTGAGATCATTTTTGATGATCCGAATATCGGGAAAGTAGACCTGGCGAAACTGAGTCGTGCGCAACTCAAGCGGGTGCGTCCGAATATGCAGATTATCTTCCAGGACCCCTTCTCGTCGCTGAACCCGCGCCTGACGGTTGGGCAGATTGTCGGCGAGCCGCTTGAAATCCAGAAGGCGGCATCCGGGCAGGCGCTCAGGGATCGGGTGGCTGAGTTGCTTCAAGAGGTCGGTATCCGCCCGGAGAATATGACGCGCTATCCGCACGCTTTCTCCGGCGGTCAGCGTCAGCGTATCGGCATTGCACGCGCCCTGGCGCTCAATCCAAAACTGATTGTCTGTGATGAACCGGTTTCGGCGCTCGATGTGTCGATCCAGGCACAGGTGCTCAATCTGCTGGAAGATTTGCAGGAGAAGTATAATCTGACCTATCTCTTTATCGCGCACGATCTGAGTGTAGTTGAGCATATTTCGGATCGTGTAGCAGTAATGTACGTCGGCTATATTGTCGAGATGGCGAGCACCGAGGATCTCTACTACCACCCCAAACATCCGTACACCGAGGCACTGCTGGCTGCCATTCCGAAACCCGATCCACGCAAGCGGACACGACCGATCAAACTCCCTGGCGATGTGCCCAATCCGGCAAATCCTCCGTCAGGGTGCTACTTCCATCCACGTTGCCGGTACGCCGAAGATATCTGCAAGGTCGAACGACCACCGTTGCGCGACATTGGCGGCGAGCACTGGGTTGCGTGCCACTTCGCCGAGCGGTTGCAGTTGCAGGGTGTGACGCGCCTGAACGAAATCCCGTTGATCGAGCTTCCCAAGCGCCAGGCGCCAGTTCCTGCCGCGTCGCCAGCGTCGTAGGGGTGCAGTCGTGGGGGGCGCAGCGCCACTGCGCCGGAGAGGGGTGCTTAATGTCCCGCGTGCGTAAACGGCGTTCTGATGCAAGAGATGCCAACCATGAAGGTTGGCGACACAATATGTTTGCGTGGTATACAACGGTGGTTACATCACCCAGCAATCGGTGAGGTGGCATGTAATGACAATCCAGCATTCGTGGGATCGAGAGTCGGCTGAGCGCCTATTTGCGCATGGTCAGGTCTGGGCAGACGGTGTAATTACTGAACGTGGCAAAGATTCTGAGAACGACTGGTCTTTCATCAATGTGCTGCTGGTTTCTACAGAGGTAGTGGAGCGCCCTGTCTTACTGACGCATTGGCATAGTCTTCGAGCGTATGATGCAGTACATCTTGCTGCTGCGCTGAATCTGGCAGGAAGCGCTGGCGGAACCTGTCACGCTGGCAACGTTCGACCACGAACTCTGGCAGGCGGCGCGACAGGATGGCATGCACGTCTATCCGGCAGCCAGTTGATGCGCCGTAGGGGCGCAGCGGCGCTGCACCCCTACGGTACCCAATCACCGGGTGCGATACGATCCCAGGTAGCGTTGAACCAGGCTCAGACCAAACTCGTTCTGGAGTAGGGTGCGTGCTCCTTCGGCAGTTGCCTCAAGTGCGCGTCCCGTCTGGCGACAGATGGCATCTGCCAGGAATTGGGGTAGTGGCTCCTGGAGCGCCCCCAGGCGGAGCGCAGCGCGGAATGTCGCCAGCACTGCCCCAAGCGGCTCGCGGGCGATCAGAGCGGACGGTAGTTCAATCCGGTAGGCTGGCGCAGCAGCGTCGGGGCGATAGTAGATGACGTACAACTGACCATATGCCTGTTCGATGGCAGCCCGGCGTTCGGCAAAATCCTTTAGGCGCGGCGAACGATAACCAGTCAGTAAATGTGGCCGATCACGGCGAATGAGTGGCACGGGCAGCGTATACTCCCCTGGTTCCAGCACTGTGCTCCACAACGTCCGGTCGGTCACCGTGCCCGACAAGTGCGGCGCCAGATGCGCCACATCGTCGGCTGCGGTCGCCAGTTTGGGATGGGCGATGACACGACGAGAAGAAAGTACCGCGCGCCAGTCTTCGTCAGCAAAAAACGCGGTCAGCATATCGTCGAATGGCGTCCACCACTCCGCCATCCGCCCACGACGGGCATCCTGCGCGTGACGCACCAGCAGGCGATTGATCTCCAGCAGCACCGAATAGAATGATCCATCGAGAATGAACAGTCCGCTGGTTGTGGCACGGATGCGCTTTGCCAGCAGGCGCAGTTCCATCACTGTGCGCGCGCCGCTGATGATCGTTTCCAGTTCCTCGACCGGCGGCATTAACCGCACCATCACATCCTGATCGGTCAGTGTAGCGTCCTCGACTGCAACTGCAGCAATTGCGGCAAACGTTGCACCGGTGGCTGGCGCCGTCGCATGGGCGCCATCGACAGCGCACAGGCGGCGCACCGGTCCGTCTGGTGCAGAGTGAATACGGCGCGCCAGCGCACCCCGCAAGCGGTCACGATCCCCTTCGAGCTGAATCAGCGTGGCGCGGCACGCCCCGACGCAGGCGTTGATTGCGCTCAGGACAGCAGCCGGAAGGTCGGCAGTGGTGAGTGAGGGTTTGACCGGAGAAGGCATGGTCATAAGCGTTGCCGGGTGTAGGCTTGCGCTTCAGTCATCTACCTGGCGAGGAAGCGGCAGACACGTCCACGCCGGTTGCTATCTCACAAGCCTGACGCGCATACTCTAATGGTTCATACCGATATGGTTATCATGTTCGCGCATACACAACCTTCGCCTCTTAACCCTATGCGCATTCCCGGCTCAAACATTACCAGCACGTCCACGTCGTTGTCAAGGCGGAAGTCGTCCTGCAGCGCCAGGCCGAAGATAGAGAGTTCTCTGATCCTCCAGCGCTGGCAGAAGGCAGCAATCTCGTCGTACAGGATGTCAATCTGGAGAGGCATACCGGCAACTTCTCCGGAACGCAGGAGGTGCCGTGTATTGTAGAGCAAACGTGCCACAATTGCAACGTTGCAGCGCAGGATATCCCCTCACTATCATTCGACCAATCAAGACGCCGTTCGACTATACCGAACATTGATCTGGAAGTCTGGCGGGATTGGTGGTAGCCTTAAGCTATCACGACAACTTCATCTCAACCAATTGTCTCCGCGCACATCATTTCGTTCGTATACGCAATGAACGCTAAGGAGGTGACACAGGGCTGCGAGGCAAGCGGCTACGGATGGTATTCCCTTTTCACTAAATGGCATCAATGGGGATAGTATAAAGCAAAGGGAGGTCAACGAATGACCATCGAGACTGTAGAGCGAACGACACTGCCCCTCACTGGCGAGGAGTATCTGGAAAGTCTGCGAGATGGGCGCGAAATCTGGATCTACGGCGAGCGTGTCAAGGACATCACCACCCATCCGGCGTTCCGCAATACAACCCGTATGGTTGCCCGCCTCTATGATGCACTGCATGACCCCGAGAAACAAGCGGTGCTGACCTGTCCGACCGATACCGGCAACGGCGGCTTTACGCACAAGTTTTTCCGCGCGTCGCGCAGCGCGGAGGAATTGGTTGGCGCGCGCGATGCAATTGCCGAGTGGGCGCGGTTGACGTATGGCTGGATGGGGCGCAGCCCTGATTACAAAGCTGCCTTTCTGGCGACGCTTGGCGCGAATGCGGAGTTCTACACCCCCTATCAGGAGAATGCGCGCCGCTGGTACCGCGAGTCGCAGGAGCGAGTGCTCTACTTCAACCATGCGATCGTTAACCCGCCGATTGATCGCAACCGCTCTCCAGATGAAGTCCGTGACGTATACATGCACGTCGAGCGCGAGACCGATGCTGGATTAATCGTCAGCGGCGCCAAGGTGGTCGCCACTGGCTCGGCGTTGACTCACTACAATTTCATTGCCCACTACGGTCCGCTGCCGATCAAGAGCAAAGAGTTTGCCCTGATCTTCATCGTGCCGATGGATGCGCCGGGTGTCAAACTGATCGCCCGACCGTCGTATGAGATGGCAGCGGAGGTGATGGGCAGTCCATTCGATTATCCGCTTTCGAGTCGCCTCGATGAGAATGACTCGGTGATGGTCTTCGACCAGGTGCTGATCCCCTGGGAGAATGTCTTTGTCTACGGCGATGTTGAGAAGGTGAATGCCTTCTTCCCGCTCTCCGGCTTTATTCCACGCTTCACGTTCCACGGGTGTACCCGCCTGGCAGTGAAACTCGACTTCATCGCCGGTCTGTTCCTGAAGGCGATCGACGCAACAGGGGCGAAGGATTTCCGCGGTGTTCAGGCACGCGTCGGCGAGGTGCTTGCCTGGCGAAACCTGTTCTGGGCAATCAGCGACGCCATGGCACGCACGCCGATTCCCTGGAACGATGGGGCAGTGCTGCCGAACCTGGATTATGGTCTAGCGTACCGCGTCTTCGCCACTGTCGCGTATCCGCGCATCAAGGAACTGATCGAGAATGACGTCGCCAGTGCGCTCATCTATCTCAACTCGCACGCCGTCGATTTCAAGACGCCGGAAATACGCAGCTACCTGGATAAGTATCTGCGCGGGTCGAATGGCTACTCCTCGCTGGATCGCGTCAAACTGATGAAACTACTCTGGGATGCGATCGGTTCGGAGTTTGGCGGGCGGCACGAACTCTATGAGCGGAACTATGCTGGCAACCACGAGAACATTCGCCTGGAAGTGTTGCTGACGGCGATGGCGACCGGCGCTGCCGATCGCTACAAAGGGTTCGCCGATCAGTGTCTCAACGAGTACGATCTCGACGGCTGGACGGTTCCCGATCTGATCAACCCCGACGATGTGAATATCGTGATGCAACGGTTCGGTACCAGGCGGTAGGAGTTCCTGCAAAGAAGGAGGACAGACCATGACTGACCACAAAGAACCGATCTTTGATGTCGCGCAACTGGCGCACGTCGAAATCCTGACGCCAAAACTGAACGACACCCTCTGGTTCTTCAAAGATCTGCTGGGTCTCGAAGAGACGGAGCGCTCCGGGAAGTCCGTCTATTTGCGCGCGTATGAGGATTATTACCATCACAGCCTGAAGGTTACCGAGGCGGATCAGCCCGGTTTGGGGCATGTCGCCTGGCGGGTGACATCGCCGCAGGCGCTTGAGCGCCGGGTGCAGGCGATTGAAGCGGTTGGTCTGGGGCGCGGGTGGATCGATGGCGACCATGGGCATGGGCGCGCCTATCAGTTCACCACCCCCGATGGGCATATGATGGAACTGTTCTGGGATGTGGAGTATTTCCAGGCGCCCGAAACGATGCGCACTGAACTGCTCAATCGTCCGCAGAAACGCCCGCTGCGCGGCGTACCGGTGCGCCGGATCGATCACGTCAACTTGCTGTGCCAGAACGTCACGCCCAACAAGCAGTTCCTGATGGATCAACTCGGTTTTCGCCTGCGCGAGCACATTATTCTGAACGATGGCTCCGAAGCCGGTGCATGGCTCAGCGTCAGCCCGCTCGTTCACGAGATAGCGACCATGCGCGACGCGACCGGCGCGAAGGGTCGCCTGCACCACATCTGCTACTGGTACGGCATCCCGCAGCACCTCTCGGACATTGCCGACGTGTTCTCCGATTATGGTATTACAATTGAAGCCGGACCGGGCAAGCACGGGATCAGTCAGGCGCTCTTCATGTATGTGTTCGAGCCAGGCGGTAACCGCGTCGAACTGTTCGGCGACGCCGGCTACCTGATCTTCGATCCGGACTGGAAGCCGATCACCTGGCACGAGTCGAACCTGGCGAAGGGCATCATCTGGTTCGGTTCGCCGCTGCCTGCCGAGTACTTCATGTACGGCACGCCGCCGGTGCAGAAGGAGTCGCAGGAGCGCACCGAGGAGGAGTTGGTCGGGGCGAATTGATCTCTGTTCCTGGCAAATTGAGGGACGCGGGGGGATCACAGGTTTCCCTCACTCCCTTGCCCTTTACAGGGGCAGGTTTTTGGGGAAGCCCCTGAGTTCCTCTCTCGTTTTGGGCTTCAAGACGCCCAAACTCCCCCTTCTCCCCTTTGTGGGAGAAGGGGGTTGGGGGGGATGAGGGGCAAAAACGAACGGAAATGCCGAAAACCGATCACATCTCCCAAAAACTCTACCCTGAAAGGGCAAGACCATCCGCGCACCTGTTACCCGATCCGGTGCGATTGACGAAAGCGTGGTTGCCATGCTCCAGACACTCCAGAAAGCAGTCGAAGTTCTGAGTCTCTTCTCACCGGCGCATCCTGAGTGGACGGTTGGTGACATTGCCCGCGCGCTTGAGCAGCCAAAATCGAGCACCTCGGAGTTGTTGAGCAGCATGGCGGGACAGGGATTACTGCGCCGCACCGGTCCAGGACGATACCGTCTGGGGTGGCGGTTGCTCGAATTCGGTCAGACCCTGCTCAAGACGATCGAGTTCCGCGCCGAGGCGCGCCAGGTGATGGAAGAGGTTGTGGCGCGCTGGGGCGAAACGATGCACCTTGCGGTTCTGGAGAACGGTCAGGTCATCTACATCGAAAAACTCGAAGGAACGCATGCCGTCCACATTTCGCTTTCGGGGGTCGGTGCGCGTCTGCCGGCGCACTGTAGCGGCGTCGGCAAGGTATTGCTCGCGCATGCGCCATGGAGCGAGGTGGCGCAGATCATCGAACAGCAGGGTATGCAAGCATTCACGCCCAACACCATCACCACCCTGGAAGAACTGGCACGCGAACTGGATCAGGTGCGGCAGCGTGGCTATGCCTGCGATCAGGAAGAAATTTCGATCGGTCTGTGTTGCGTTGCCGCGCCGATCTACAACTTTGAAGGGCGTGTGATTGCAGCAATGAGCATTTCGCTGCCGACGCATCGCTTCCAGGCGCAGCGTGCCAGTTATGTTGCACTCATTGTAGAGGCGGCTCAGCGTGTCTCCGAAAACCTGGGCTACCACAGAGGAATGCCTCGATGGGCGATGAAACGATAAAGGTTGCCATCCTCGGCTCCGGCAATATCGGAACCGACCTCATGTACAAACTGCTCGATCATCCCGGCTCAATGGAACTTGTGCTGCTGGCAGGGATCGATCCGCACTCCGAAGGATTGGCGCGCGCGCGCGATCTGGGGGTAGCGACCAGCGATCAGGGTATTGCGGCAGTGCTGGAACGACCAGAGATCCAGATCGTTTTCGATGCGACCAGCGCGAAAGCGCACGTGCGCCACGCGAAACTGTTGCGCGAAACCGGTCGGATTGCGATTGACCTGACGCCTGCTGCACGCGGACCTTACGTTGTGCCGCCGGTCAATCTCACGCAGCACCTCGATACGCTGAATGTCAACCTGATCACCTGCGGCGGTCAGGCGACGATTCCGCTGGTCTATGCCGTGAGCCGTGTGACGCCGGTATGCTATGCAGAGATTGTCAGTACGGTCGCCAGTCGTTCTGCAGGACCAGGCACACGCCAGAATATTGATGAGTTCACCTTTACCACCGCGCACGGTCTAGAGGTTATCGGCGGCGCGCAGCAGGGGAAGGCAATCATCATCCTCAACCCGGCGGAACCGCCGATCCTGATGCGGAACACGGTCTATGCCATCCCGGCAGGCGATTTCGATCCGGCGCAGGTGCGCGATTCTATAGAGGCAATGGTCGCCGAGGTGCAGCAGTATGTACCAGGATACCGGCTCACGAACCCGCCGGTCTTCAATATGCGCGAAACGCCATGGGGACGGAAGCCAGTGGTGACGGCGCTACTGGAAGTCGAGGGGGCAGGACACTTTCTGCCGACCTATGCGGGGAACCTGGACATTATGACCGCTTCGGCGCGCCGGGTTGGCGAGGTGTTCGCACAACAGTTGCTGAGTCGTCGGGAGGTGCTCGTATGAACGCGCCACGCCTGACCGATACGACCCTCCGTGATGGATCGCACGCACTGGCGCATACCTTTACCCGTCAGCAGGTGCGTGATATTGTTCGCGCGCTGGATCGCGCCGGTGTGCCAGTGATCGAAGTGACCCACGGCGATGGGTTGGCCGGTTCATCGCTCCAGTATGGTTTTTCGCGCGTGCCGGACCTCGACCTGATTGCCGAGGCGCGTGAGACGGCGGAACGGGCGCGTATTGCAGCGTTACTCCTCCCCGGCATTGGCACGCGCCGCGAACTGAAGGCCGCCGTCGAACGAGGCGTTCAGGTGCTGCGGATCGCAACCCAGTGCACAGAAGCGGATATCAGCGAAGAGCACTTCAAAATGGCGAAAGACATGGGGCTGGAGACGGTCGGCTTTCTGATGATGTCGCATATGAGACCTCCTGAATTCCTTGCAGAACAGGCGCGTCTGATGGAGTCGTATGGCGCCGATTGCGTCTACGTGGTGGACTCGGCGGGCGCCATGCTGCCGCATGATGCAGCGGCGCGCGTCCGGGCGCTCAAGGCGGCGCTCACAGTGCAGGTCGGTTTCCATGCGCACAACAATCTGGGGTTGGGGATCGGCAACACCCTGGCGGCGCTGGAAGCAGGCGCGGATCAGATCGACGGATGTCTGCGGGGGTTGGGTGCCGGTGCGGGCAACGCCGCCACCGAGGTGCTGGCGGCGGTGCTCGACCGGCTGGGGATCAACCCCGGTCTCGATGTGCTGGCGCTCATGGATGCCGCCGAGTATGTGGTGGCGCCGATCATGCCATTTCAGCCCTTCCCCGACCGCGATGCAATCACGATCGGGTATGCCGGGGTCTACTCGACCTTTCTGCTGCATGCCAGGCGGATCGGAGAACAATTGGGCGTCGATCCGCGCGCCATCCTGATTGAACTGGGACGGCGTCAGACGGTTGCCGGGCAGGAAGACTGGATTCTTGATGTGGCGCTCGAACTGGTACGCCAGCAGCAGACCACGCCAGTATGAACCTCTGGAGAAACGCATGACCGCACCAACCGACATCGCATCTGTCGCGTCTGTTCCGTTCGACTCGCGCCAGTTCCGCGCGACGATGGGCAAATTCGCTACCGGTGTCACGATTGTAACCACATACCACGAAGGACAGTCGCACGGCATGACGGCAAACTCGTTTCTGTCGGTGTCGCTCGACCCGCCGCTGGTGCTAGTATCGGTCGCCACGCGCGCTCGCCTGCACGCGCTGCTGGCGCCGGGTTGTCATTATGGCGTCAGCGTCCTGGCGGATGATCAGGAAGCGCTGAGTCGTCACTTCGCCGGGCGTCCAATCGAAGGGCTGCACATTCCTTTCGTCTGGAAGCATGGCGTTCCGCTGATCGACAACGCACTGGCGCATGTCGTTGCGCGGGTGGTCGATGCGCATCCGGCAGGCGATCATACCCTGTACATCGGTCAGGTCGAGTATCTCTCGAGCCGTGATGGACCGCCGCTGCTCTTCTTTGCCGGAAAGTACGGGCGGATGGAGACGATCAGTGACGCCGGGGCGGAAGGTCCTTTCTGGTATCTCTGGTAGCAGGAGCGTCTCATGCTGGTATTGCGGGTAACGATGGTCGAAGGGCGAACGGCAGAGCAGTGCGCGACGCTGATGCAACGTCTTTCGGAGTGCGCTGCGCGCCACTTCGACCTGCCCCTGGAAGAAGTTCGTCTGGTGATCTATGAAATCCCGAAGACGCACTGGGGCGTTGGTGGGCGATCATTGGCGGAGCGTGAGGGAGCAAGTCATGGAACTGAGCGCTGATGCGCTGGCGTTGCTGGAAGATGTGCGTCAGGCGCGCGCGAGTCGGCGCATGATTGTCAGTCACGGCGATGCGCGTAGTGTCGATCTTGCGGCGGCGTATGCGATCCAGGCGGCACTGGGCGAAGGATTGCCGGTCAAAGGGTACAAACTAGGGTTGCTCAGCTCGGCGAAGCAGGCGCAGATGGGCATCGATTCTCCGATCTACGGGCGAATCTATCCCGCGATGATGCTTGAAAGTCCGGTGCGTCTCACTCGTTTCATTCAGCCGCGCGTTGAACCGGAACTTGCGGCGGTGCTGCGCGCGCCGTTGATGCCAGCTGCCACCCCTGGCGCGGCAGCAGCTGCGATTGGCGGATGGTTTCTGGGCATCGATCTACTCGATAGTGTGTGGGAAGGGTACCGCTTTAGCGCCGCCGAAGTCGTTGCCGATAACAGTTCAGGCGGCGGATTTCTGATCGGCGGGCGCCTGATCGACCAGCAACCCAACGGCGTCCTGCGTCTCTATCTCAATGGAACGCTGCGCGCCGAAGGCGATCTGCGGGCGCTTGGCGATCTGCACGAGCGCCTGTGCTGGCTGGCCACAATGGTCGGCGGGTTGAGCGCCGGGCAGGTGGTGTTCTTCGGTTCGCCAGCTGCCGCGACTCCTGCCGAACCGGGGGTGCTGGAAGTTATTGGACCAGGCGCAGACTGCCTGATTGCACGATTGGAGGCTGAGTGATGGATCATCCATCGTTTCATGTGCAACACTATATCGACGGCGCGTTCGTCGAGGGAACACGCCGCTTCGAGATTTTTTATCCCGCGACGAACCAGGTTATCGGCAGTGCGCCGGAGGGTCGGGAAGACGAGGTCGACGCGGCTGTGCAGGCGGCGACGCGGGCATTTGCTTCCTGGGGGCGCGCCAGCGCCGCTGAGCGGCAGCGTGTGCTGCGGGCGTTCGCCGATGCCATTCGCGCGCACACCGCAGATCTCGAACTGATCGAAACCTGGGATGTCGGCAGACCGATCCGCGAGAATCGCGCCGGGTATGTGCAGCGTCTCGCTGCCAATATCGAGTTCTTCGCCGATTTTGCCGTGACTCACGGCAGTGAAGCGTACCCGATGGATAACGGCTACGTCAACTACGTGCTGCGTCACCCGGTTGGCGTGGCGGCGCTGATCACCCCCTGGAACGTGCCGATGCTCCAGGCGACCTGGAAGATTGGACCGGCGCTCGCCTTTGGCAACACCGTCGTGCTCAAACCTGCCGAGTTCACTCCAATCGGCGCATGGAAACTGGCGCAGATTGCGCACAGCGCCGGTCTGCCGCCGGGGGTCCTCAACGTCGTCCACGGGTTCGGTCCTGAGTCGGCGGGGGCGTTGCTGGCGCAGCATCCGGGGGTGCATCTCATCTCATTTACGGGCGAAAGTAGCACCGGCAAGACGATCATGAGCGCGGCGGCGCGCACATTGAAGCGTCTGTCGTTCGAGTTGGGCGGCAAAGGCGCAAATATCATTTTTGCCGATGCCGACCTGGATCGGGCTGTGGCGATCAGTTTGCGGTCGTCGTTCTTCAACCAGGGCGAGTTCTGCCTGGCCAGTCCGCGTCTGCTCATCGAGCGCCCGATCTACGACCAGTTTTTGCAGCGCTTCATTGCCGCCACACAACAGTTGCGCGTCGGCGATCCCATGGATCCGGAGACAACGGTGGGGGCGCTGATTGCACCGGAGCATCTCCAGCGCGTCAGCAGTTATATCGACATTGCGCGCGGCACGCAGGCGGAGGTTGTGCTGGGCGGCGACCGACCCGATCTGCCCGCGCCCTTCAACCGCGGCAATTTTCTCAATCCGACGATCATCGTCGGCGTTCAGCCGCAGGATCGCGTGTGCCAGGAAGAAATCTTCGGTCCGGTCGTCACAGTTGCGCCATTCGATGGAGAAGACGAAGCCATTGCAATCGCCAACGGCGTGGCGTATGGTCTCTCGGCGGTTGTGCAGACGCGCGACGTAGGGCGCGCCGTGCGCGTCGCCGGCGCCATCGATGCGGGGACTGTCTGGGTCAACGACTTCTTCGTGCGTGATCTGCGCGTTCCATTCGGCGGCATGAAACAGAGCGGCATTGGGCGCGAAGGCGGGCATTACAGCCTGGAGTTCTTCACGGAGGCGAAGACGGTATGCCTGAGCAATCAGTAGGCGGCATGGACATCGAAGCGGTAGCGCGGCGTCTCGATGCCGCCTGGGAGCAGCGCCAGCCGATCATGCCGCTGAGCGAGAGCATGGTGTTGACGGCTGACCAGGCATATGCCGTGCAGACGCGCTGGACGGAACTACGCCAGGCGCGTGGCGAGCGCGTCGTCGGGCGCAAAATCGGGTTGACCAGCCGCGCCATCCAGCAGCAACTGGGGGTCAACGAACCGGACTACGGCAGTTTGTGGGAGTCGCGCTATTTCCCGGTTGTCGATGGGCGTGTCGATGTGCCAGCAGATCTGTTTTTGCAGGCGCGTGTCGAGGGTGAACTTGCCTTTCTCATCGGGCGCTCGTTGCGTGAACCGGGCGTGACCCTTCAGGATGTCCTGGCGGCGACCGAGGCGGTTGCTGCCGCCATCGAAATCGTGGACAGCCGGATCGCCGACTGGCGCATCAAACTGGCGGACACCGTGGCGGACAACGCATCGTATGGCGGATTTACGCTGGGACCCTGGAGCCGCGCCATGCGCAACATCGATCTGCGCACGGTGGGTATGCTGCTGTACCACAACGGCGAACCTGTGGTTCAGGGGATCGGTGCAGCAGCGCTGGGACATCCAGCGCGCGCGGTTGCGTGGCTGGCGAACAAACTGATCTCATTCGGGGTAAGTCTCGAACCCGGCGACATTGTACTGTCTGGTTCGCTCGGTCCTGCCATCCCAATCCGCACGGGCGATGTATTCACCCTCGAAATGCACGGACAACCGCCGTTGAGCATGCGATTCATCTGATCGGAGATTGGCGTTTTGCAATTGTGCCGTTGCTCGTATCTCAGGAGTGCAGGCATGCCGCTGCTCGAAGTGATTTACACCAGTGACGAACCGCCGCCACTGGAGCGCAAACGCGCTTTTGCCCGCGAAGCGGTCGCCATCTTTCACGAAGTGCTGGGGACGCCGCCGGGCAGACTGCGCCTGGTCATCCATCACCTGAAGCCGGACGACAGCCTGGAATTGCTGGAAGACGGCGACATGGGTGAGGCGTCGCAAGGAACCGACTGGTGAGAGAGAACAGGGGGGCACGGCATGCCGTGCCCCTCCTCATTCGTCATCGAAACGACGATATGTGGCGCCCCGGCGAGAATGCACCCTATCGATCATGATCCGGTATCACTCCCATACCCGGCAGTTTCTTCCCTGAAGAGGAACGGTTGGTACACTCCTGCCGTATATTCTACAATCTGCCGTTCTGCAAGGGATCGTGCAATTTCACACTCTTTCCCCAATACCCGAATGAGCGCCATCAGATCAAGCGAGTTAAGCAGTTGCACCGTAATTGGTCGCTTTGCGTCCCAAAAAAGAAAGCAGACCAAAACGATCTCGCAGGGTCGGACATAACCAGTTCGTACGGAAAATTGCACTCTTCTTCAGATTAGACTTCATCAAGGTTTAGCGGTATACTATTTTCGTAAGAACTAAAATCGAGGGAAACGCGATGTATAAATATCGATCCATTCTTGAAAATCCGGGGAAATGACGCTCTATGACCAGACCGACCGCTGACGAGTTCCACGCGCCGGTTCCGATCTTCCACACTGCATTTGAAGCGTATATGAAACGTAGAACCATTGATGGTCACGTCCGATATTGCCGACACTATGTTTCTTATGCAAACTCGCCGCTTCCGACAACGGAAGATACATTGCCCTTTATTTTGACCTTCCTAAAACAAAATCCAACGCACGTGATGCATGGACACATCTTTCACATGAGCCAGTCGAACGCGAGTAAATGGGTACATCTTTTGCACGGAGCGCTTAATGACGGGGTTAGCTCTCTTTCACTTACGCCGTTATCTTAACCCCCTGGCTTGCGGAGGTCAAGAGTGGCTCAGCCCCCCACGCACGACCGGCGGGGTCGTCGGCGCTGCACCGGCACCGCCCCACAACGCAGCGCCAGCATACCTCCCCATACGTCGGCGCGCCTGCCTGACTCCCACTGTGATAGAATTGCATGTCTGTATCCAGGAACCAAATATGATGAGCACTGATCATCGTCAAGAGGAGGCGACAGCATGCGTTTGGCAGGCAGGCGAATCGCCATTCTGCTGGCTGAAGGAGTGGAAGACCTTGAGTTTTACGTCCCGCTGATGCGGTTGCAGGAAGAAGGCGCCGACGTGGTGGCGGCTGGTCTGGATATGCGCCCGGTGCGCGGAAAGAACGGGCTTGAGATCACGCCCACCGCCACTGTTGCAGACCTGCGCGCCGATGATCTCTTCGCGCTGGTGATCCCTGGCGGATGGGCGCCGGATAAACTTCGCCGCTATCCGGCGGTGACCGATCTGGTTCGGGCGATGGACGAAGCCGGCAAGGTGATCGGGATCATCTGTCACGGCGGGTCGGTCGCCATTTCGGCGGGGATTGTTCGTGGCCGCTCGGCGACCGGTTCAACTGGCATCAAGGATGATCTGATCAACGCCGGGGCGACCTGGGTCGATGCAGCAGCCTTTCGCGATGGGCATCTGGTCTGGGGGCGGGTGGTCGCCGATATTCCCGCCTTCTGTCGCGAGTTGGTGGCGGCATTGGTGGAACGAACGTGACGATGTGGATCATCTGCCTGAATGAGCTGCACAATTGCATGAACAGGCCGCCCGCAGCCTGAAGATGGTCCATGCCGGTCAGAGCGGATACGCTACATGGATCGCAGCGCATTACGAGATGGCGACACGCGCGCTCGCTGCGGCGCGTTTCTAGCTGGCGCATGCCCGTGAGAGCACTGACCTGGCTGCGTTTGATCAGGCGCTGGAAGCCATCACGTGTGCCGAGACGCTCCTGAAAGGAACGAGTCGTGATGTGTGCGAATTGAGGGACAGGCTGCTGTGCAACACGGCGTCATTGCACCGTATCAGGGCGAGGCGACCTCGGCGATCACCCTGCCGGAGCGCGCAATTGACCTGTGTCATGAGTTTCCTTCCCTCTATGTGCAAGCGCTCGTCACGTTTTCCTAATACGCTCTACACGCGCGATCACGCCGAAGAAGCGCACGCTACTGCATCGCAGGCGCTCGAACTGGCATCGTTGTTGCACGACGCAACCAATATCGTGCGCGCGCTCAGTATACGCGGCGTCAGCGCCTTGATGCTTGGTCGTATGCGTGAAGCCGTCGAGGACCCACGGCGTGCCCACATATAAATCACATAGTCAGGTAATGCTCAGTTGCGATCGCTACGATGAAGCAGTTCAGGTCTATACTTGATCAATCGACGTGGCGGGCGAATCGTACAAACCGAGTGTGTGGGAGGAAATAGGCTGAGCGTGGGTCGATCCTATCTGCGAATGGGCGAATAAGCTGCAGCACGTTTAGATTTCATTCAGGGATTGCGCGTCGCAGATTGGGTGAACAGTTAGTAGGCGCACTGGTAGTGCAGACCTGTCTGACCTTCGTCGATCTTGCGCAAGGGCAATCGCCTGCAATGTTGCTGACGCATCCGGCGGCGCTCGCCAGTAATGTCCAGATTCACCCGGTAACGTATAGCGCCTGTGCGCTGGCGAGGCATATCTGGCGCCTGGCGGATGATCTCTAGCAGACAACGGAGATGCACGAACGTGCATTACAGGCAGTGCAAAAACCAATGTGCCATCGTGTATGCCGCACGCCCGCGCTAGCAGGTCTGCGACCATTTGCTGGATGCGCCCGACACCGTCGGATTTGCTGGAGCGGATGCGCTCATGAGCAGGCGCGCCTCGTTGGTGAACTGCCAGTTCAATAGACCTCATCAAGATTTATTTTGCTTTTCGGAATGATTTTTGCGTTTCAGTCGAATTCGGAAGTTATGCAGCCCGCAAC
>JAGHYV010000064.1 GCA_017743475.1 Roseiflexus sp.
GGCGGTGTTCTCCTGGTGTTAACAATGACCCGTAACACGCGATGCCCAAATTCAGGGATCCGCGCGAGGCGGTGTTCCAGATCCGCGTCCACAGGGTCGGTCTCAGTCGCCTCTGGACAGGTCAATGCACGTTCCATCCAGGCGATCTGAATATGCCGCTTCTTGAGCGCATCGCGGGCATGTTCCGTCAAAACATAGTCCATCTTTTTCTCCCGCCGTGGCGCCCCGACCGGGATTGATCACAGACGACCGTGCATGTGATGGGGCTGACCCTGATGCTGAGAGCGATGACTCATAGAGCAGCACATTAAGCGCCTGCTCTCAGAGGCTTCGGCTTACCCCCATCTCCGGCATGATCAGGCGCTCTGGAAGCACTGCGCGCAGGGTATCGAGATAGTAGAGCGCTTCTTTATTTGGAAGGCGATAGTTCCAGCGCTGCATCAGGCGCTGGCGCTCCCGCGCAAACGTCTGGTCATCAAACCGCTCTTCAGCGACTGTGGCAAGTTCGTGCATCGAGCCAGCGCCGGCGGAGAACTTCTGCTTGGGGCGCTGCACAATCGACTCAGGCAGATCGCTGGCGAACGCCTCGCGGAGCAGCATTTTCGTCGGTTCGCCGGGCGCTGCCAGTTTCCATTCCGGCGGCAGACTGAGCGCCAGCGCGATCGACTCCACGTCCAGGAACGGCACGCGCCCTTCGACACCGAACGCCATGAACATGCGATCGGCGCGTTGAAGGTTGGTGCGGTGCAGTTCGCGGATCGCTATTTCAAGCTCACGGTGAAGGTCTTCCGGCGTTGTCAGCGCGCGCATGTAGTCGTACCCGGCGTACAGTTCATCGGCGCCCTCGCCGGTGAGGATCACTTTTACTCGCTCGGAAGCCAGTCGCGCCAGGAAGTAGTTCGGCACGGCGCTACGCACCAGCGCCGGATCGGCCGATTCGAGATAGTAGATCACGTCAGGCAGCACGGCTTCCATTTCGGCGCGTGTATACACATACTCGTAATGACGTGTTCCCAGATACTGCGCCATCCGACACGCCGCTTCCAGATCCTCACTGCCCTCCATACCAACGGCGAACGTTTCAACATGATCGAGTTCTGCGCATGCCAGGAGCGCGACAATGCTGCTATCGAGCCCGCCGCTGAGACTGACGCCCACCGGAACATCCGCCAGCAAACGCTTATGAACGGCTGAGCGCAGTACCGCGCGAATAGCGTTCTTCGCCCGTTCGACAGTCTCGAAGACGCCGTTTTGGGGCCAACCCTTGGCGAACTCGTAGTAGGCATGGCTGCCGAAGCGCGAGTGATACCATGTCCCTGGCGGAAACGTCGTCACCTGATCGGCTTGCAGCGCGAGCGCTTTGATTTCCGAAGCAAACAGTAACGTGTGGTCGCGTTGTGCCAGATAGAGCGGCTTGATGCCGATCGGGTCGCGCGCGAGAAAGAGATCGTCGCCATCGAGGATGGCAAACGCAAACATGCCTTCAAGCAGGTTGACAAAGCCGGGACCGAGTGTGCGGTACAGGCGCAACAGCACCTCGGTGTCGCTATCGGTCTTAAGTGTCTGATCACGGAGATAGCGATCACGCAAGATGCGGTAGTTGTAGATCTCGCCGTTGAAACAGATCAGCGCGCCATCGTGCTCCATCGGTTGCCGACCGCCTTGCAGATCGATGATTGCCAGGCGTGTATGCCCCAGAACGCCTGTATCGGTAGCTATCACGCCCTGTCCATCAGGTCCTCGGTGGGTTAGCCGGTCAAGCATCCGCTCGATGCGCACAGTGTCTGTGGTTCGATACGCGCCTGCAATACCGCACATTGTCTATCCTCCTTTTCTCATTGTTCGACTGCTACTCCAGTGTTCCCTCCTCGACGTAGCGGGTCAATTCACTCACGCTCAGATTGGCGATGCCCAGTCGATCCAGCGTGCGTCCACGACGCCAGTAGTCGGTGCGATGAATGATACATGCCAGACGAATAATGCTGTCGATGCCAGCGACGGCAACGCCGTAGCGTTGACCGAGCGCCGCAATCGGCACCAGGCTCATCGGCACATCCTCGAAAATGTAGCGGTGGTTGAGCGTCGGCGGGGCTTTGATGCCGTAGTAGCCCGGCTGGTTTTGAATGGCTTCATAGAGCGAATCGCCGGTTGCATTGTACGCCAGCGCCAGCCACTCCTGCGCCGTGCGGGCGCGAATGCCGAGCGCAGCCGCAACCGTCACCCGCTCCCGGTCGAGCACTTCAAGCACGCGTGCAACCGACGGTGTGACGCCATCGATATAGAACTGAAAATCGCCACGGGTCGACTCGATGCGTCCGGCGTTCAACAACGTCAATGCCGGGTGAAAAATCGCGCCCATGTTGTTCAGCCCGGTGCGCAACACATTGCCGCCGTCGATATACTGAGGGAACGCATCGTGCAGCACTCCCAGCACATCGCCAGTACGATACGCAGGGAGCGCCGCCAGTGGCACTGCTTCCTTGATGCGGAAAATTCGCGCCTGCGCTGGACCGTCCGATCGGCTGGCGTAGATGAACGTCTCCGCTTCGGCGATGGTCACATCTGCCCGGCAACGTTCATCACGCAGCACTTTAGCGACTTCGATAGCGCCGCAAGTGCGCCCAGGATGCAGAATAATAATCTGCCCATCGCGCAGATGCGGTGCCATGGCTCGCGCCACTTCGGCATGCGCCGACGAGGGAACGACTACCATTGCCACGTCGCAATGATCAAGCGCCTCTTTCATATCCGATGTCACCAGCGCAAGCTGGCCAAAACCGCGCGGCCCGGTCTCACCGGACTCTAGTTCAATGCCGCGGCGCTGCCGGATAGCTTCGATATGAGCGGGAGTGCGATTGTAGAGGGTCGTCTCGAAGCCCATCAGCGCCAGATGCGCTGCCATCGCCTTCCCGCCATTCCCGGCGCCGATGACGGTGTAGCGGGTTGAGGGTGCCATACGTGTTTCTCCTTTTATGTCAAGTCGTTACAAGCGTCGCATGATGATCCAGAATCTGCCGGATGCGTTGCTTTTCGTCGAGTGGGCGACCCTGATCATCGACTGCCACGCACATGCCGTTGATAAAGCGAGTAACGACGCGACCAGGCGCAAAGGGGTTGTTGCGCAACTGAGGTGCATCGAGCAAGCCGACGGCAATGGCTTTCGTCAGGGTGGCAGGATCAGTCAGCGGATCAGCGACGCCTGGCGGCGCAAGTTGCGCAATGGCATCGAGGAGCAGACGCGTCTCTTCGACAAGCTGCGCCGCTCGTGCGCGCACCGCCGGATCTGCCGTCATATCAGGTTGACCGCGCAGCGCATTTTCAATAGCGCGGCGCGCCATATCGCAGGCTTCAATCACGTCATCAGCGGTTGCGGCGTGGTGGGCTTCGGTGTGACCGACGACATGGACAATGTGCGGACGAAGCGCCATCTGGAGATAGATGCTTGCCGAGAGGTGCGCGCGCGATGCTGCCAGATCGACCGGATAACTCAGCAACCCGGTGCGGGTCTGCTTCCAGATACGGAAATCCGGTCCCGCCAGCGGTGCCGTGATGTCGATCACCGCCAGCATTTTTGCCAGGTCCATGGCATCGGAAAGACCGGGAGGACTGTTGAACATCAACTGTGCAATGTAATCGCGCACGCCAAAGGCGCGGGCGTTGTACGCCGAGAGGTAGGCGCTGGCGACGAAGACCGTATCAGGTGCGTCGCGCATACCCCAGTGATGCGGTTCGTTGAGTTCGACCGGGATGTTGCGCTCGCCATACCAGCGCATGATCGTCTGATGCTCACGGATCGACCCCTCCAGATCCCACGGTCCGCGTCCGTCCATCCGGTTGAACCAGAAGAGCGGGATGGCGCACCAGGCGATATTGATCGTTTCGACATACAATTCCGCCAGGCGAACGAAGTCGTCGGTGCCAGAATACGTCCTCATCAGGGGGTAATTCCCCCGACGACTGGCGGCGTAGAGAGCGCGGTAATCGTCGGCGCTGCGCACTGGGACGCCGCCCGCTCCAGTGCGCGCCGGGTCTTGGCGTTCAGGGTGGAAGAAGTTCTCCTGGGCATCCTGATCGGTACCAAGAGAAATCACATCCAGGCGTCGCGACTCGGCGATTTTTGCAATCCCTGCGATAGTTGCCTGCATGGTCGGCAACCCAAAGTGATGCCGCAGCAGAGGGTATGGCGACTTCCAGAGGATGCGGTCAACCGTGCGTTGCGGGAAGTCAGCTTCGGTTGCCATCGCCGGGTTTTGCCCCTTGAGATATGCCAGCACCTGATCGGCAGGTTCGCTTCCGTCGAACACCTGCTCGAAAAACCCGAGCGTTGCCGCCTTTGCTGCCAGCGGCGGCGTCCCGGCAAAGGCGAAGCGCACTCCAGCAGCGTGCAGATCATCGGCAGCCTCAGCGAAACGCCCTAGCAGGTGCGCGCCGGTTTCCGGGGTCAGTCGGTACGATACGCCAACCAGGTCAGCCTGTTCGCGCCGCGCCGCTTCGATAACCCGCTCGATTGGCGTCGCCGGTCCAAGAAACACAGTGCGCCAGCCAGCTTCCTCTGCCAACCGCAGGAAGTTTATCACACCTGCCACATGGACACATTCACCAAGCGCTGCTGCAACCACCGTTTTCTGTTTTTCTGCCATGCGTTTTCTGCTACTTTCTACGTACTCAAAAGCACGTGCTTTTGATCCCGATTTGACAGTATTCGCGCTTAATGCGCGATCCCGACGGTCAACCGCTCTGCGCTTCGCTGCGGCAGACGTGTTGACTCAGGGAGCGCAAACTCACTGCTCCAGCAGCGCGGCCGGGCGCCTGTGTGTGATATCTGCCTGTCCTCGTGTGTGTTCGCGTTCTTTTCGACGGGCTGTAAGCCCTGCCCTGGCATCTGGAAAGGAGGTCTCCCATCGGTGCAATGAGAGGTATCGACGACAGGTTTCACGACGGAACACTTATCCGCCGAATCAGGCAGGCAGACAGGGACAGGTGACCGGCTGCGCCCTTTATGCCTGCTCACTGTATGCGCCTGTATTGTACCATCAATCGTCAGAGAGCAGCGTTCCTATCTCCAATACACGTGTGCAGATCGATCAGCCACAGAAGAGAGACCAGATGCTGCTGAGCGGGATATGGATGCCCAACCCGCTGACTGCCATCCCAATAACTGGTGAGATCAAAGCTGTCGTGGGCTGAAATACAATGTGCCCGGCGCGTGTGCCGCCGGACATGAGTTCGGCTTCGATGGCACACCCCTCAACATCGCGTACTATTGCACTCCGACTGCAAGGGTCATCGCGGCGCGCACTGCGACTGCAATTGCGCGCTCGACGGCAACTGCCTTCTGTTCAAGAACGATTGCTTCACCAGCAGTGCGCTGCGCAATGACGCCACAGACGCATCCTGCAGCAAATCCGTAGACCAGTCCCATTTTGAAGAGCGTTCCGGCTTCCATTTCGTAGTTCAACACGTTCAGACGGCGGTATTCATCGGTGATACCGCGCAAGCGGCGCAGCAGATGCGGATTCGCCGATTCGGTACGCTCCTGACCTTCGTAGAAGGTGTCCACCGATGCGGTCACACCGACATAGTGCTCAACCCCTGCGGCGCGTGCGGCTTCGACAAGCGCGACGGTCACGAACGGATCGGCAGCGGCAGGGAACTCACGCGGCGCGATATCGTCGGCTGCGCCCTGCCGACACAGCGCTGCACTGGAAATAACGATGCTGCCGGGCGAAATGTGGGCTTGAATCGAACCGCTGGTGCCAACACGAATGATGGTGCGGATGCCGACCTGAACCAGTTCGTTCACAACGATACTGAGCGAAGGCGCACCTATGCCGCTCGTTGCGGAGAGAAGCGGTGCGCCGTTGGGTAATATTCCAACGTAACTGTGCAGCCCGCGGTGTTCCGAAAGCATACGCGCGTCACTTAATGCTGTGTGTGCAATCAAACGAGCGCGCTCCGGATCGCCGCTCAGCAGCGCGATCCGCGGCGGGTTGTCTCCCAGGTCGCGGCGACCAAAACCAATGTGGTACAGGCGATCATGAGTGGTCATAGGCACTCCTTTGAGGCAGCAATCAACCCCTCGCAGCATCGAATCCATTGGCGCTTCTGTTGCATCAGCGCGGAGATCAGACGGTATAATGAGCATACTTGCCCTTTTGACAATGGTCAACCCTTATCGCTCCGTGGTAACTTCTCACCTCTGCTGCTACCGGCTGTCGTGTACGATGAACCCACCGCAGTGGTTATGGTCACTTAGGGAGGGCATACGATGGCTCAGGCTTCCCATCCTCTCAGCGCCGTCGACAGCGCCTGGTTGCATATGGACGATCCGACCAACCTGATGATGGTTACTGGCGTTGCGCTGCTCGATGGAACAATTGATGTCGAACGCTGCTACAAGACGTTTGAGTCGCGTTTGTTGTCTTTCGATCGCTTTCGCATGCGGGTGACGGATCACCGTGATGCTTTGAACGCTCCTAGATGGGAACCTGATCCTTACTTCTCGCTCCGCTCCCATATTCATCGGGTAGCGCTGCCATCGCCCGGTGATATGACCACCCTTCAGGAGTTTCTCGGTGATCTGGCAAGTACGCCGCTCGACCGCACCAAACCGCTCTGGCAGGTGCATCTGGTCGAGAATGTCCTTGGCGGCTCAGCGATTGTTATGCGCTTTCATCACTGCATTGGCGATGGCACCGCCATGAACACGGTGATGCACCGGTTGATGGACACCACGCCCGATGCGCCGATCGAGCGCCCGACGCCGCACTCCAATCATGACCACACACTTGGTCCGTTGCTGGAGCCGCTTGTCTCAACGATTGAAGGAACGATCAAACTGGCAGACGATCTGGTTCACGAAGGGATGGAGTTTCTCCGCCATCCCGAACATCTGCTTAATCTGCCCGCTCAGGCAGCCAGCGGAGCGCTGGCGCTAAGTCGTGTATTGCTGCTGCCGCCCGAAGCAAAGACGCCATTCAAGGGCCAGCTCGGCGTTCAAAAGTGCGTCGCCTGGTCGGCGCCCGTTCCACTGGATCAGGTGAAGCAGATCGGGAAGGTTGCTGGCGCAAAAGTGAATGATGTGCTGCTGGCAGCTGTGGCAGGGGCGCTGCGCGCCTATCTGATCGGACGCGATTTCAAGGTGGACGGATTGGAGATTCGCGCAGTGATTCCGGTCGATCTGCGTCCGCCGTCGCGCGCTCACGATCTGGGGAATGAGTTCGGACTGGTCTTCCTGTCGCTGCCGTTGGGTACGCCCAGCCCGGTTGTGCGGCTCGCTGAGGTCAAGCAGCGGATGGAGGCGCTCAAACGCTCACCTGAAGCGCATGTCTTCTATGGTCTACTCAATTTCTTCGGGCGTACGCCAGCGCAGGTTGAGGAGCAGGCAGTCAATCTCTTCGGCAGTAAGGCGACCGCTGTAATGACCAATGTGCGTGGTCCAACGGAGCAACTGTATTTGGCTGGCAACCGGATCAGGAACATTATGTTCTGGGTGCCGCAATCCGGGCGACTTGGCATGGGGATTAGCATTATGAGTTACTGCGGACAGGTGACGCTTGGAGTGATCACCGACGCGGGGCTGGTTCCCGACCCCCAGAAGATTACTACAGCGTTCGAGCGAGAGTTCCACGTGCTCTACGATGTTATCGTGGCGAAAGAGCACGGGAACGAATCGGCTTCGTGATGCAAGTCGTTTCGATAACGAATGAGACAGAGGATGGGCACGGCATGCCGTGCCCATTCATGTTCGACAAAGCACAGTCATCACGTCCTATCGAAGGTGCAGTATGTCTCATATGTATTCGGAATGACGATGCAGTGACGGAAGGGGGAGACGGAACACTGTCCCGTCTCCCCCTTCGTATGGTTACGGTTCGCGACGGATCGGCTCACCGGTGTACGGATCGTATTTCCACTCCTCAACCGGGCGTGGGTGCTGCGGAAGTGTCGGCTGCGCCCGGATTGCGCTCTCCTCCGGCATGACGATCCACAGAATGATGTAGACCAGCGGGCTGATTCCGCCGAAGAGCACTGCTACCACAAACACCAACCGCACGATCACCGGATCGATGTTGAAGTAGTTTGCCAGACCGCCACATACGCCAGCGATCATCCGATCACTTTTGCTGCGCGCTAATTGTCTGCTCATTGAGGAACCTTCCTTTCCGTTCTTCTGTTCCTGCAATGTGTGACGAGTGCATGCGGCGGAAGGTTGCGCATTCGGTGGATGCGCGCGTGAGATTGCTGGATAGAGATAGTTTTGCCGGTCACTCGATTCCTTGCGGACTGGCTCGTCGTGCGGTGTCTCGGATGGCGTCAAGCGCCTGCCGTATCTCATCGTCAATGGCTGCCTGCGGAACAAAATCGGCCAGCAGGTGATAACTCGTCTTGCTCATCTCGTTCGGCAGACCAAGCGCTTGATAAAACTGTTTGAAGAGGGGAGTCAGGAATTCATCACTCGCCTTAATATCGGCGCTCCAGGCCTCTTTTCCCAGGGTTTGCAAGGCGTGTTCAACCTCCTGGATGGCTTTTTCCATCGTGTCACGCCACGCAGAAGCAAATAACGCTCCGACGTATTTCCGCCCTCTTTCTTCTGCAAACGCCAGGAGTGTTTCCCGCTGGCACAGATAATTTTCCAACTCACGGCGCGACCACATGATTTGCTTCAGGTTGGGATCGTTCGGCAACGCGATGGTGAGCCGATCATAGATGGCAATGCCTGCCAGATCGGGCCTGGCTTCCCGCAGGGCGTAGAAGTGCTCCTGCGCCTTGCGCGGTTGATTGGCGACGTAATGGACAAAAGGGCGCTCCAACAGCGCCTGAGCCGGATGATCCAGCCGTCGGGCAAAAGCCCGCAGGATGGCCAGGTCGGTCGAGCCTTCCAGGTAGAGCACCCAGCCGGTCGTTTCAGCCAGATAGTAGTGATCAAAGCCGATGTCGCGCAGCGCCCTGAGCACCTCACTGCCTCGATTATCAATGCGATGAGGTTTGCCCACAAAGGCGACCACCACATCCCTTTCGGCAGCCTCGTTGAGAATTACCTCGGAATGGCTGGCGGCAATCAACTGGCTCTTCGTCTGTTCCGCCTGTTGCGAGAGCACATCATAGATTTGCCGCTGGCGCAGGATTTCCAGGTGCGCGTCTGGCTCATCGAGCAGAAGCACGGCGCCACTGTGGATGGCCATATGAGCCAGCAAAAGCAGCGTTTGCTGTTCTCCCCGACCGCTGGCAGAAATGTCGAGCAAAGCGCCGGAAGGGGTGCGGTAATCCATGGTAATTTCACCGCGCTCAACAATGTACTGCGGACGGTTCAGTTTCGATCCGAAGAGACGTTCGATGAAGTTGCAGATTTGCGCCCATTTCTCCTCGCCGTTCTCACGTTGCAAGACCTGCCAGCAGAGGTTACGCAGGACTTCAGCGGTGCGCCCCTCGCCCAAACGCACGCGAATCGATCCGATCTCCAGGCGATCTTCGCGCGCAGCCAGACCGGACATGGGCGGAAGGTAGGCGACCTGGAGATTCTTCAAATGGTCGGGAACGTGCATACGGCGGCCATCCGGCCCCAGGGGTGGACGGCAGTAGATGGACTCTTCATTGGCATAATCAAACTCCAGGTTACACTGCCACACATGGTCATCTACTCCCTCTACCCCGATTTCGATGCGCACATTGCGTGTCCGCAGTTTGTTCTCTATCCGCTCGCTCTTGCGCACGCGCAGGTCGCGCCAGAGCAGTCTGGCTGAAGGAACTGGAATCGACATCACATCCTGGCGATTGATGGTCACGGCCGGGCGCTCAGCCGGAATGTTGTCGCTGCCGCGCTTTTCCAGCCAGCGTTTGACGCCTACATCCCATAAGGCAATCGCTTGCAGAGCGGAGGTTTTACCGGAGTTGTTAGGACCGATGAACACGACACGTTCAGACAGGTCTACTTCGACTTCTGAAAAGAGTTTGAAGTTTCTTAATGTCAGTTTTGTGAGCATAGCGAGCTCTTGCGTTCCAGCCCAATCATCCTTACAAATTCCCGGTCATCTACCGTCTTGAAAGGACTGAGGTCCTCTGACGTGCGCAGGTCAACCGTTCGTCCTCCCAACAGCATTGAGAGTTCCTGTTCCATGCCAGCAATATCAAAGAGGGTAGGAATGCGGTCTGGCTCGAACTCGACCAGAATATCCACATCACTATCCGGCCTGAAGTCGTCCCGTAACGCTGAACCGAAGACCGCCAGCCGCCGGATGCCGTGCTTCTGGCAGAATGCTGCAATACATTCAGGAGAGAGATGGATGTTTTTCATCGCTCAACCTCCGTTATCTTGCTTCCAGATATTCATACCTCTTTGCCTGCTCTTCTGTTGTTACGAGTGGATACCGGGCAGGGAATGCCTCGCCCGGAGTTTATCGCATGGCCTCACTGACTGCCAGCGGTGGGAGATTGAGAGATTCTAACATTTCTCGCACGATGCGCCCGGCCTGCCGATGGTCGCGCGTAGCCTCCAGCGCTCGCTGGAGCAGCGTTTGAGCCGTCTCGCGCAGATACTGCTCGTATGCCTGTACCGCCTTGCTGATGATGATGGGATCGACAGGCACGTCGACCATGTACTGTCCTGGTCTCGCAGCGTAAACGATATAACGCGCCTGCTGTTCGTTTCCCTGGAATTTCCCCACCTCGTTATCACTTGCATCGAGCAGCGTATATTCTCCGAAAAAGTCTCTCCAGGATACCGGTCGACCGGTAAGCGCAACATCCATCATCTTCGGACGACCGGCAGGCAGGAAGGCGGTGATTGGCTTCAGACCGCCAGAGAGTCCTTCTCGACGAATTTTCTCTTTGATCTGTTCCAGGCTCAGGCCTTTTTCCCGCTTCTGGCGCGCAGCGCGTAACTTGGGCAGCGCCAGCCGCTCTTTCACCATCTCTACCAATCCCTCGTAGATGTCCGGCAAGTACCGGTCAGGTTCTAAACCCAGTGCTGCAAGAACCGCTTCGTCTAGCGCTCGACGGTCTTTTTGCTTGACTTCCCGGTCAATTTGCATAACCTCTCGCTTTTTTAATTTTTCGTACGCTTTGGCTATTTTTTCTCGATCAGTATCACAAATGATGGAAGGATCAGGTATAAGAAGGGCATTAAGCTCAGGACCGATGATCTTCAATACACCATCACCGAGATTTTGCCTTCCAAGCATTTCGAGCAAAAGGTAGGTCAGGGTGCTATTTACTAGAGACATGCTTAATCCAAACATGCTCGGATCTCTGAAATCCCACTCAAACATAACATCGCTGGCCAGTACTCCGGCATTTTCCAAAACGAAAAAACGTCGGTCGATAAAACCCATGGTGAGGAACGAAGCAGGCTTCCGCTCACCAAGCAGCCACCATGCCTTTCTTCCCTTCACACTGGGCACGTGAGACCAGGATTGACCCTGCGGGGTGTGTTGCTGTTCACCCCATTTCACATATTCATACGCCAATGGATACCTGTCCTGAAGTTCCTGGTGCGGATCGGGCAACGATGGATCAACAGGCGGCAGAAACAGGCGATAGCGAAGCTTTTGCGGCTCCACCACCAGACCGGCGGCTTCTTTCGGACTCTTGATGACCGGACGCAGGCATTCCTCCTCGATCTCCCCTACCCAGCCCTGCACGTTTTTCACCCGCAGCGTGCCAGGGGCGCTTCCCGATCCCAACGGCTCCAGGTAGAAGAAGTCGTTGATGCCGGTTTTGATGCCAAAACGCACCTTAGCCACCTGGCTCAAGGGGACAAGTTTGTCGCCAGCCCGCGCCAGAATGTCAAAATAGACCTGAGGCGCGCGGATGTAAAGTCCCCATTTGGCCGTTTCGCCTTTCGTCGTGAGTTCCGCCTCCAGCTCAGCCTGCGGTACCAGGCGGATGCGAAATGCGTCGGTTTCCACCGTGTGAATGCCACAGAGAGATTGTACCTGGCCGGTTGTCGGATCCCAGGCGGTTATACGGGCATCAGCAGTCTCAATGACCCGCACCAGGGCATCCACCTTCTGCCAGCGTTCCGCCTCACGCAGAAGCAGGTCCTGGGGCAGGAGTTCAGCCAGCGGCTTTTTCACCTTCACGAAGCGGACGATATTGCTGTTACGTTGTTCGGCATCTTCACAGCGCTCCAGGATAACGAAGGCCGTGTTGATAGCAGCATCCTCAAACCAGGGTTCGCACCAGGAAGCGACAATCGCAACAATCTTGAAATGGTTCAGGAAAAAGTGCTTGAGTTCTACGCCGTATGCCACATCCAGCCAGGCGTTTGAGGTCACGATCCCCATACGCCCGCCCTCTTTCAGAAGAGCCGCAGCGTGGTAGAAGAGATAGGCATAGATGTCAGCCTGACCGGATAGACGGAGAGCGATCCGTCCATCTTCGATCTGTTTCTGAAGCCATTCTTGACGCCTCGATCCATCATGTGCCATGCGTTGGAGTTCCACATCCCGAATGCCTTTCACAGTAAAAAGGCTTTGATCCTTCCAGAACCATTCCCGGGCAATGGCCTGGACGATGGACGTTTTGTATCCCTCGATCTGACGTTCAATCAGTTCCTGGCGGATATACGGAAAATTACCGACCATGCCATCAAAAAGGGGGAGATCAATCGGAATTTTTTTATCGTCTGTCGCTTTTGGCGGAGGGAATGAAAAGGTTTTTCCGGGCTGAACCTGAAAGAAGTCGCTCACAACAATGCGCGGGAAATTGTTCCTGTCGCTCACGTCCTGTCGGAAGAGATTGATCGTTGCTAACTCGGCCGGGAAGTGGGCCACATCAAATCCCCATAGTCTTTCCAGGATGTCGCAATGCGCAGCCCGATAACCGGAAAGCCAGCGTATGCGACTGTAGAGGCGGTTCAGGAAGGTACCCGATCCACAGGTGGGATCCACGTAGTGAGCCTGATCCTGATGGGCCACGAAGCCAATAATGAAATCTACCAGGTCCTCACGGGTGAAATACTGACCGAGCGCATGGCGTTCCTCTTCGGGGATCAACCCTTCCATAATCTGGCCAATGACATCTTCCTTGAGCAGGCCAAAGTCATAGCGGCGAAAATCCTCGAGAAGTTCGCGTAAGATAGACTCTGTGTTGGTGGGAAGTCCAAGTTCATCCAGTGGAGAAGGTTCAAAGACAGCCTGCCAGTCTACTGCCTGCGCTTTGGAGAACGCATCCCGAAGCACGTCGGCAATAGGTTGTGTGGTGTCGGGACGTAAGTCGGGCAATCCCGGATAATCGCGGCGTACTGTGAAGTAAAACAGGATTCGCACTGCCAGGGAATATGCCCAGTGACGAGCCAGCAGTGCGTCCAGATCTGTTAAACCCGTAGGGTATCCCTGTTTCACTGCCCATTGATCCAGATGGTTGCGTTTCTTGAGATCCTTCTTCTGCTGGACGATGTGCTCCTGCAATACAGTAACCAGGCGATGAATGGCCTTCTCCAAAATGCCGATGAAGTAGAACTTATCCGGAACGAAGGGCATCAGGCTTTCCCCGCGTTTCAGGCGAGCCAGGTCATCCAGAATGTTTCCGGCCTGCTCAACAGCCGCAGTGCGCCTGGGCGCGACAGCCCATTCTTCCAGTAAATTCAGCACCGGTACGGGATAGGATTTGATCGAACGAAGTTTTTCCCCTGCTACTTCGTAGAGTTCGCCGTTCTGAAAATTCCAGACCACAACATAACGGGCGCCCAGTGCATGAGCTTTGGAAGGAAGTCTGGAGAGGTCTTCCTTCCGACCAGGCGGCTTCAGTTCCCAGAAAGCAAAAGCCTGCTTTACACGCTGATAGGCAGTCCAGATCGTAATATCCGGGTATAAACCGCCAGCACGATGTTCAACAGTAGCTTTTTCAAAAGGAGTTCCGCCGTCCTGAATGATACGATCCAGTTCCGCTGCCAGATCGGCTGCTACTTCTCGTTCGGTAATGGTGGAAGATTTTTTCATCTTGTACGTCTCAATCGAACCGGATGTCGGCCAAGAGCAGCTTTTTTATCGCGCTGCTGCCAGACTATCGCTCGACCAGATTTTCGCACCGCCAGGAGGCAGACTTTTGATCGGGGAGAGCGTTAGCGCAACCATACCACGGGAAAAAACCGCCGTCAAGCCAGACCGTCATCTATGGATGAGTTGTCCACAGGATACGCCAGGCAGAACACAACTGACTAAACCGGTCAAGAGGGATATGAGCAGTACCGGTACTACCGGAAAAACAGGAACATCGCCTCAATTCCCAGGCGCCTGATAGCCCTCTATAATCCTTTCTGGAAAACAAGGCGTTCTGCCGCCAGCATGCGACATTGCCGCTTCGTCTTACCAGGAAGAACGTCGCTATGCTCGTCGTCGCTCACTTCCGCAGACTGGCAGGCATGCTCACCTTTCTGAGCATCGCTGTTGCGTTACTCGTCATCCCATCGTTCGCGCAATCATCGTCGCGCGATGTCGTTGTAACACTGGATCGCGATGGAACCAGGGTCACCCTGACCGATGGGCAACGCCTGATCGTCAAACTGGAGGGACATCCCGCAACCGGCTACGGCTGGGAAATTGAACCATCGTCGTCGCTATTGCAACCGTTGGGCGACCCGGTGTTCGAGGCGCCGTCTCCGACGGGAATGGAAACAGGCGCGCCAGTATTGCAGGTGTTGACGTTCCTGCCGGTACGCGCCGGGGAAGAGACGCTCACCCTGGTCTACCGCCGACCGTGGGATCGCGCTGTTCAGCGCACCTTCAGCATTCGCATTGAAACCCTCGGTCGCTTCACCGTTCTGCCTCAAGTGGTGCAACCGTCATCCAGTTCCGCACCTCAACCGGTGGTGATGGGCACACAGGAGGGTTTACCGACCACCTTCAACTGGTGTGATCAGGGCGCCTGCACGCTGGTGAAAGATCAGGGAGGATGCGGATCATGCTGGGCATTCGCCACGACGGGGGTGGTCGAGTCCGCGCTCAAGCGCATCGATGGCGTTGAACGCGATCTGTCGGAGCAGTACCTGATCTCGGCGGGAACACACGGCACGTGCGATGGAGGGACGCCAGCATTCGACCTGTTCATCGGTCGCCTTCCAGCGCATCAAACGGAAGCGGGCGCCGTCTATGAAAGCGACCTTCCGTACCTTGGTCAGGATGTGCCGCTCACCCGCGCACTGCCCCACCACGAACGCCTCCTGGCGTGGAACCAGGTCTTCAATGCCGACATCGCTACCATCAAGCGCATCATCTATGAGCACGGTCCGGTGTCCGCCTATGTCTGCGCTGGTTCGCGCTTTATGTGGTACCGATCAGGAGTCTTCGAGACCGATGAGTCAGCCGCATGCAACGGAAGCATCAACCATGCAGTGGTGCTAGTGGGATGGGACGATAGCAGAGGCAGTCGGGGCGCGTGGCGTCTGCGCAACTCGTGGGGCAGCACGTGGGGTGAAGGCGGATATATGTGGATCGGCTACGGGGTGTCGGGTATCGGTCAATGGATCGACTATGCGTACTATGATCGCCTGGCGCCGGGCACGTCCGCGATTTCGGGACGGGTAACGTCGCTGGGAAGCGGCATAGCGAATGTTGTGGTGTCTGATGGTGTTCGGAGTGCACTCACCGATCAGTATGGCGTGTACCTTGTGAAGCGCATTCCTCCGGGCACGTATACGCTCACCCCATCGCACAGCAGTCTCGTCTTTTCTCCATCCAGCCGCACGGTGACTGTCAACGCGGGCAGAAATCTGAATCGGCAGAACTTTGCGATCCTTCCAACCTACACCGTCAGCGGGCAGGTGACCGATGGCGCAGGGAACGGCATTGCGGGCGTGACCATCTCTGATGGAACGCGCAGCGCCACGACCGATGCAGAAGGACGCTATACTCTGACGAATGTGCCGTCAGGCGGGTATGCGCTCGTACCTTCCCACCCCGACTACAGGTTTACTCCGCATCAGCGCTGGATTGCAGTCAACGGCGATCTGAGCGGACAGGACTTTTCTGCGATCTGTCAGTCCTGCACCATCAGCGGGCGGGTGATCGATGATGCAGGGAACGGCGTCTCAGACGCGACCGTTTCGATTGGAATGCGTTCTGCAACCACCGATGCTCATGGGAACTATACCCTGACGGACGTACCACCAGGAACGTATCACCTGACTCCCTCGTGCAGCGATTATGTCTTCCATCCATCGAGTCGGTCGATTACGGTCGTCAGTCATCTGCGTGAGCAGAACTTTATTGCGTTGCTTCCCCATATCGTCAGCGGGCGGGTGACCGACAGCGCGGGGAATGGCGTCGCAGGAGTGACCATCTCTGATGGCACGCGCAGCGCCACGACCGATGCGCAGGGCTTCTACGCGCTGAGCGGCGTCCCGACGGGTGCATACACGCTCACCCCATCCCGCGACGGGTACGCCTTCACGCCCGCCTCTCGCACTGTGACGGTCGCTGGCGATCTGAGCGGGCAGGATTTTACGGTCTCTTCTTCAGCCGGGCAATACCGGGTATTCCTGCCGCTGACCGTTCGCTAGAGCAACGCGCAACGTGCGTGTCGGGGGCGCGGGCGTCCCGCTCATGTGCCCCTCATCCCCCCGACCCCCTTCTCCCACAAGGGGAGAAGGGGGAGTTTGGGCGTCCCGATAGCTGAAACGAGAGATGGAACGCAGAGGCTTGCCAAAAAATCCACCCCTGTGAGCAACTCCCTTCTCCTATGAGGGGAGAAGAGGGAGTTGGGGTATCCTGAAGCCCAGAGCGAGAGGCTGACGTCACCCTTCTGTGATTCGTAGCGCTCATCTTCGCCGTAGCCATATGCCGCTGCCGGGCAGCGCTGCAGCGAACGCCGCGAGCGCACCCCACGGAATATCGCCTCCCGTGCGTGGCAGCGCCGCCGGAACGTCGGTTGCGCTTCCGGGTTGCGCTTCTGCGCTGCTGCCCTATGCTGGCAGCAGCACGGCGGCAGCCGCCGGGTTGACCGTTACGCGCAGCGCAGTGGGTTAGTGAAGAGCAGGTTAGCGCTATCGTTCAGGAAGACGCCTCCGTTTTGGGGCGGAAGCCAAGCAACCGCAGACCATTCAACGTCACCAGCAGCGATGTCCCCATATCGGCGAACACCGCCATCCACATGGTGCTCCAGCCCGCTGCAACAATCACCAGAAACACCGCCTTCACCGCAATGCTAAAGGCGACATTGACCATAATTGTGCGGCGTGTAGCGCGCGCCAGCTCGAACACGAATGGCAGGCGGCGCAGGTCGTTGCTCATCAGAGTGACATCAGCGCTTTCCATTGCCTGATTCGTTCCGCCGTGCGCTGCACCGATGGCAATGCCGACGGTTGCCGATGCCAGGGCGGGAGTATCGTTGATGCCGTCACCGACCATTGCCACAGCGCCGTAGGTGGCGCGGAGGTCTTCGACTATCTGCGCTTTATATTCGGGGAGCACTTCAGCGCGCACATCATCGATGCCAGCGTCGGCAGCGATGGCCTGCGCCGTTTCACGGCGGTCGCCGGTGAGCATGACGGCGTGTTGAATCCCTGCTCGTCTCAGGCGTGCAATCGCTTCGCGAGCTTCAGGGCGAATGGTGTCGGCGACGCTCAGCATACCGGCAAACGTCCCATCAATGCTGACCATCAGCGGCGTGCGACCGGCGCTGGCATCCCGCTCGGCGCGATCACAGAAGGCAGGCGGGTGAGGCGCTGTTTCATCGAAGTAACGATGGCTGCCGATGAGCACCGTGCGCCCATTCACATCCCCCACAATCCCATGACCCGGCAGCGCCGTGACGGATGTGGCGCGTGGCGCGTTCTGCATGACTCCCCATACGCGCGCTGCATCGACAATTGCGTGCGCCAGGGGATGTTCGGAGCGTTGCTCGACGGCGCAGGCAAGTTCGAGCAGCGTTATGCATGCGTCGCAACGTGCATCCTCGTTCTGTTCCGGCTCACGGCATTCCACCGAGCGCACCGCGACGAGCGCCGGTCTGCCGGTGGTCAGCGTTCCGGTTTTATCGAATGCGACAGCGCGCACGCTGCCGAGCGCCTCCAGCGCTGCACCGCCTTTGATCAGCACGCCAGCGCGCGCTGCAGCGCTCAACGCACTGACCACACTCACTGGAGTACTGATGACGAGCGCACAGGGACAGGCGACGACCAGAAGCGCCAGACCACGATAGAACCAGCCGAATTCGTCCGGCGACGGGTTCCAGAACGGTTGCCCGAATAGCAGCGGCGGAATGACGGCAGTCAGCGCGGCAATGGCAACTACTGCTGGCGTATACCACCCTGCAAAGCGATCAATCAGGCGCTGCACCGGCGCACGGCGATCCTGCGCCTCCTGCACCAGACGGATCATGCGACTGATTGTTGTGTCGCCTGCCCGATGAGTGACCGTCACTTCGAGCGCCCCTTCGCCGTTGACGCTGCCAGCGTATACTTCCGCTCCTGGTGTCTTGACAACTGGTACACTTTCGCCAGTGATCGGCGCCTGGTTGACATGCGATACACCAGCGCGCACGATACCATCGATTGGTAGCCGTTCCCCAGGACGCACAACAACGACGTCGCCAACCTCCAGTTCGGCAACCGGCGTCCTTGTTTCATACCCGTCGCGGAGGCGCAGAGCAGTTTCAGGAACAAGCGTGATTAGCGAACGAATGGCATCGCGTGCGCGCGCAGCGGTAAACCCTTCAATCGCCTCGCCAATGGCAAATAACACCATAACCAGGGCGGCTTCGACATGCGCTCCAATGATCACCGCCCCGATCGCGGCAATGATCATCAGCGCATTGATCGAGATCGTGCGACTACTGACAAGTGAACGCCAGGCGCTGTGCGCAATTGGCAGACCGGCGGCGATCAATGCGGCAAAAGCCAGGGCATCGATCCAGAGGGCACGCCAACCGAGGAGTTCGTGCAACACCATGCCAGGAACGATCATTATTGCGCCGATCAGCGCCAGGCGCGTTTCAAGGCGTTGCCACATGAACTCAACAAACGACACCGATGCGTTGGGGGGCATCGGTGTTGCACCGTCGTTTTCCAGCAGCGTCGCTTCATACCCCAGCGAACGCACATATGCAACAATTGCATCAGGTTCAACGGCGCCGCGCACGCGGAGCCGACCGGTCGTCGCATTGAGTTCACACGTTTCGACGCCATCAAGACGATCAACGCTCACCTCGATAGTGTTCGCACAATGCGCACAGTCGATTCCGTGAATGGCAAAGATGTAATCGCGTGTCTGCATCTACTTGTTCCATATAGTCGTGAGACCTCACGACGTTGGTTCTCGGTTCTCAGTTCTCGGTTCTCGGCACTCACACACGCACTACCCAACCAATCCCTCCTGCAACAACAACAACCAGCCAGGATGGCAATTTCCACAGTGTCAGCATACCAAAGCACCCCAGCGCAAGCGCTGCATCAAGCGGCATCATGATAGCACTGGTCATCACCGGCGTGTATAGCGTGGCAAGCAGAATACCGACGACTGCGGCATTGATGCCGCGCAACGCTGCCTGGATGCCTTCCCTGGCACGCAGCCATGCCCAGAAAGGAAGCGCGCCGATTATCAGCAGCCATGCGGGGAGAAAGATTGCCAGCAACGCCAGAACGCCTCCTGTCCAGCCATTTGGCTCTGGCGCCTGCACCGCGCCGAGGTATGCTGCGAAGGTAAACAGCGGACCGGGAAGCGCCTGCGCCAGACCATAGCCAGCGATAAACCGGGCATCACTCACCCAGCCTGGGGGCACAACCTGAGCGTGGAGCAGGGGAAGGACGACGTGCCCGCCGCCGAAAACCAGCGCACCGGCGCGATAGAAACTGTCGAACACATCCAGTGTGTGACATGAGAACGCCGCGCGCGCCAGCGGCAGCGCGATCAGCAGACCGAAGAAACCAATCCAGCACCCGATTGCGATGCGACGATCAAACGATACCGTTAGCGGGGGCGCTGCCGCTGGCGCGCTGTCGCGCAATAATTGCCAGCCAGCCAGTCCGCTAACGGCAATGATTGATATCTGCGCAAAAGCGTTCTGCCAGACGAGCAGCACGACTGCGGCAATCAGCGCAATTGTCGCCCGCTCACGGTCGGGGCACAGTGTGCGTGCCATGCCCCACACTGCCTGAGCGACGACAGCCACGGCAACGACGTTCAAGCCACGCAGCGCTGCACTATCGACACCCGGCGCTGTGATACCATATGCTGCTGCAATCATGATCAGCGCCGAAGGCAGCGTGAACCCCAGCCATGCTGTAAGACCACCGATAAGACCGGCACGCAGCACGCCGATCGCAATACCTGCCTGACTGCTCGCCGGACCCGGCAGAAACTGACAGAGCGCCAGCAAGTCTGCATACGTGCGATCGTCCAGCCAGCGTCGCCGGATGACGAATTCTTCCCGAAAATACCCAAGATGCGCCGTTGGTCCGCCGAACGACGTTAATCCAAGACGTACAAACGCCGCCAGGACCTCTCCAGGGGAGCCTTGCGGCGTTGCTTCAGCCGGAGCACTGTCAGACACATTACCCAGGGCTGGTCACCAACTCTTCGCCAGACACCCATCCCTCACGTCCATCGGCAGCACGGATCCGCCACCAGTGGTACCCATTGGCAGCAACCGGGCCTTCCAGCAGGGTCTATTGCAGGTCTGGCGCCAGACCATCGTACACCTGTGGGTTGAGACTGGAAGCGCTGCGGCAGCGCAGGTTTTTCCCGCCTGCCTTCTGCACCTAGGCAGTCGCACCGATCGCCAGACCCGGCTTGCCACCTGCTATTTCCGCAATGGCGGTACCTGCGCTCTTTGCCTGCTCCTCCACCGCAGCCTTTTCTTTTGCCAGTTGCCCGATCTGCGCTTCGAGTTCGCGCACGCGTGCATTAGCGTCACGCAGCGCATCTTGAGTTGCCAAGAGCGTCAACTGTCCTATGCTTGCAGCGTCTCTGGCGGCCTCCGCCTGCATCTGAGCCTCAGCCAGTTGCATCGTCAACTGATCAATTTCAGAGTTGCGCTGTTGAAGTTGTTTCTGAAGTTCGTATATGCGGTCGCTAAGGTTCTTAATCGTCTCGCCGATCTTCTGCTGCTCCGACTTCTCTTCTTCCTTCTTATCCTTATCCTTGCCAAACAACTGACCGAGGCCCATGAGGGCGTTCCTTTCTGTATCACCGACGCTGCATAGCGCCAGCACTGTGGTAGAAATGATGCCTGCGCTCCGATTTATGCCCGATTGCAGGCGCGCCAGACCTTCTCGGGTCGCAGCGGCATATCGATATGCCGCACGCCCAGATGCTTCAGTGCATCCACCACCGCATTGACGATCGCCGGTGTCGAACCAATCGTTGCCGCTTCGCCGATCCCCTTCGCACCTAGCGGATTGTGCGGCGTTGGCGTAACTGTTTGTTCAACTACGAACGAGGGCAGATCATCGGCGCGAGGAAGAGTATAATCCATGAGCGACCCACTGAGCAACTGTCCGTTTTCGTCGTACACGACTTCCTCGAACAGCGCCTGTGCAATGCCCTGTGCTAGCCCGCCATGCACCTGACCGGCAACAATGATTGGGCTAATGCGTGGACCGCAATCATCGACGCTGACATAGTCGCGCACAGTGACGATACCGGTGTCGGGATCGACCTCCACAACTGCCAGATGCGCGCCAAAGGGATAGATCAATGCTGGCGGCTTGAAGAAATCGGTTGCCTCCAGTCCGGGATTGACATCATCAGGCAGATCGTCGGAGTAGGCGCATTCGGCGATCTGTGCCAGGGTGAGACCGCTGTCGGGCGAACCTTTGACGTGATACCGTCCATCTTCGAAAACAACGTCGTCGATTGCGGCTTCGAGCATATGAGCAGCAATCCGGCGCGCCTTCTCGCGCACCTGCGCAAGCGCGCGCACCAGTGCACCGCCGCCGACTGCCAGGCTACGGCTGCCCATCGTACCGTTGCCCATCGGGGTCATTGCCGTATCACCGCTGATCACCACTACACTGTCGAAATCAGCGCCCAGTTGATCGGCAACGATCTGGGCGAACGTTGTGGCATTCCCCTGACCGTGCGGCGAGATACCAGTCATCACAGTGACTGTTCCAGACGGCTCGACACGCACATGCGCGCTTTCAAAGGGACCAAAGCCGCACATTTCGACATAGCAGGCAATGCCGATGCCCAGCAACGGCACACGCTCGCCCGCAGCGCGCGCTGCAAGGCGTCGCTGCTGCTCGGCACGCAGATCGGTATATCGCCCGACTTCGAGCGCTTTCCTCAGCGGCTTGTCATAGTCGCCGCTATCGTACAGCGGACCGGTTGGCGTTTTGTAGGGGAAGGCATCGGGTGGAATGAAATTACGCCGGCGTACATCAACCGGATCAAGGTTCAGTTCGAGCGCAATTGTGTCCATCAGACGCTCGATGTAGTATGCAGCCTCTGGACGACCAGCCCCGCGGTACGCGGCAACCGGCGTGGTGTTGGTGTAGACGCACGTGATCTCGTAATCAACAGCCGGGATCCGATACACCCCCACTGCCATCATCCCGGTCAGGTCGGGAATACCTGCCGATACTGGATACGCGCCGAGATCGGCGATCACACGGGCGCGCAGCGCCGTTACGATGCCGTCGGCGGTCACTGCTGCCTCATACTCGGCCACCTGCGCGCGTCCATGCGTCGTAGCCTGCATGTGTTCCAGGCGCGTCTCGACCCAGCGCAGCGGAATGCCAAGGCGTCGCGTCAGCGCCGCCAGCGCCGCTTCTTCGGGGTAGACGCCGATCTTGACCCCGAACCCACCGCCAACATCGGGCGCGATCACGCGGATCTGATTTTCGGGCATCCCCAGCATCTTCGCCAGATCGCGCCGGATCCAGTGCGCTGCCTGGGTGCTGGTCCAGATAGTCAATCCCCCGGTTGTTGGATCAGGTGCGGTTAGCACGGCGCGTCCTTCCATGGGCGCTCCCGCCAGTCGCTGACTAATCATCCGGAGTTTCACGACCCGGTGCGCATTGGCGAAAGACGCTTCTACATCGCCGCGTTTGCGCTGCCATACATGGTCGATATTGTTCTGCGTCCCCTCAAACAAAAGCGGAGCATCGGGACGAAGCGCTTGTTCCACATCGGCGACTGCTGGCAGTGGTTGCCAGTCAACCTTAACTGCGGCAACGCCATCGGCAGCAGCAGCAGGAGTAGTTGCAATGACTGCTGCAACGATTTCTCCCACGTGACGCACCTTCTCGATTGAGACAGGGTAGTGTGAGTGGCGCGGTGGCGCTTCACCGGATACGTCCGATCCTTCGCTGCCTCCGAACAACATCTCAGTGTATGCGTCGCGCAGGTCTTCACCGGTCACAACCGCCATCACTCCGGGAACACGGAGCGCCTGCGAGGGATCAATGGCGCCAATACGGGCATGCGGGTAGGGACTGCGGACGAAAGCGACATGCTGCATGCCAGGCAATGTTATGTCGCCAACATAGCGCCCGGCACCGGAAATCAGACGTGGATCCTCCTTACGGCGCACCTCTGCGCCGATCAGTGATGCGTAAGCCATAAGCCCCTCAGTTCTGGAACTCGGAGAGCGGATCACTCATGTACAGTATAGCAAAAGCGGCGAAGACGACAAGTGCAGACGGTTATGCTACAATGGTTGAAAAGATTGGCAGCGTACATGTTCACATTTCTTTTGGTAGCGAGGGCATCTTGCCCTTGTAGAGGCAACTTAGAGGGAGGGACGCCCTCGCCCTTGGGCGTGTGTGTTACCTTAGGTGTGAATAGTTACGTCGAAAGTGAGTTCTTGGTTCTCGGTTCTTAGTTCTCACTATGTCACACCCTGATCTTTCCCAACTCACCAGCGACGGTCTGGCTTCCCGGCTTGGCATCGAGATTGTGGAACTATCACCCCAGCGCATTGTTGCGACAATGCCCGTCACGCCGGATCATCACCAACCGCTTGGTTATCTCCACGGCGGGGCATCGCTTGCGCTTGCCGAAACGGTCGCCAGCATCGGCGCTTTCTTCAATTGCCCGCCGGGAAAAGCGTCGTTTGGTCTGGAGATCAACGCCAATCATCTCCGCCCCAAGCGCGATGGCAGGGTAACTGCCACTGGTACGCCGCTACATATTGGCAAATCGACCCAGGTATGGGATGTGCGGATCGTCGATGAGCAGGATCGCCTGATCTGCATTTCGCGCTGCACAATTGCGATGGTCGATCTGGCGCAGGCGATGGAACGGTGATCAATGAGAGCAGTGTTGCAGCGGGTCAGCCAGGCTTCGGTGACGGTTGGCGATGAAGTGGTCGGCGCCATCGGGCGGGGATTGCTGATCCTGCTTGGAATTGGCGTTGGCGACAGCGAAGCGGAAGCGAGATTGCTAGCGGAAAAGACCGCCAACCTGCGCATTTTTGCCGATGAGGAGGGACGGTTCAACCGTTCCTTGCTCGATATTGGTGGCGAGGCGCTGGTCGTATCGCAGTTTACGCTCTACGCTGACACGCGGCGTGGGCGGCGCCCCAGTTTTTCCAATGCTGCACCACCAGAGATCGCCGCACCGCTGGTTGATGTCTTTGCAAGCGAATTGCGCCGTTTGGGGGTTGCGGTCAACACTGGACGTTTCGGTGCGATGATGCGCGTTGCGCTGGTGAACGATGGTCCTGTTACCATTCTGCTCGACAGCGTCATCTTCCGCGAACCGCGCAATCAACATTAAAACTATTCTCAGTTCTCGCTTCTCAGAAACCATGGAAGAACCATACACCGAACCAATCGAGCAACTTGCCAGAGCGATTGCACAGCGTGGGTTGACGACACCAGCGCGAATAATGATCGACATTATCGCTCCACTTGGCTTCCTCGCCAGTCAGGTAACACTTTTCGCACGTCCATTTATACCCGTAAGTCGCTGGACACGCACAATCGATGCACTCTGCGATGCACGCGGCTGGCGCATGTTACACGATCTGCTGAACCGCGACTGTTGACAAACGATTTGATTTGAATTACACTCAAAGCCAGCACAGCGCACGACTGTGTAAAGAATTGTGCGGAGGCGGTTCGTGGATCTCCCCCTGCAGACGCTCTCTCTGCTTCTGGTCGTTTTCATTGTCATCATCCTGACGCTCCTCTATCATGCCCGTGCACTCGACCGGCGGCGCACCTTTAGTCGTCGCCCACTGCCTGCACTCGACGCACTCCGGCGGGATTTGGGAGGCGGTGCCGAAACCGGGCGCGCTGTCCACCTTTCATCGGGCAGTGGTACGATTGGTGCGCGCGCCACGACAGCGGAAACGATTGCAGGGCTGCTTGCCGCTGAGCGCACAGCCACCGAAGCCGCGTTGAGCGGCATTCCAGTGGTTGCCAGTTCCGGCGACGCGGTAGCGCATCTGGCGCTGCGTGGAACTCTGCGCCAGGCGTATCAGCGCGCTGGTCTGGGTCAGGATTACAATGCTGGCAATGTGCAGTTGCTGGCACACCAGGATCCAATGGCATATGCGTCCGGTGTCAGTATGCTGTATGGGCGACAGCGTTTTGAGGCAAGTCAGTTGATCGGCAGTTTTGGGTATGAAGTGCTGCTGGCAACCGGGTCAGGTGCGCAACAAGGCATACCGCAGGTAGCTGGCGCAACCACTTCGACGGCTTTGCCCCTTATCTATCTGACCAGTGAGGGGACGCTGATCGGCGAAGACATGTATGCCGCTGAAGCGTATCTGTCGCGTGCACCCGAAGCGCAGGGACGTCTTCTGACCCATGATGCGCTGCGCACGGTCGCAATTGTTGCGATTATTACGCTGGCGCTCTGGCAGGTGGCACAACCATTCATCGGAGCGTAACGCGGAGTGATGCGATGTCCTTTCTGCGCGATCCAAAACGCCTGATTGCTACTCTGGTCGCTGGTGTAGCCGGGTTGCTGGTGTTGCTCGATTTCACTGGTCCGTTGCCAGTAGTCAATTTTCTGGCGCAGATAGTGCTCGACTGGACAGCTCTGATCGCTGCGCTGGCGCTGGTGGTCGGTCTGGTGAATGTCGCTGGCAATCATATCGGGCGCGTCACACGGCGCGATACAGAGTGGGGGTACAGCCTGATCCTCCTGATTGCAATGGTCGTTGTCATTTTTGTAGGAACACTGTACCCATTGCAGAGCCCGGATGGCAGTCTTACGCTCCCGTCGAGCCTGATCGAACAACCGGTTCGCATTGTTTTCAGCGCCGTCTATGCACCGCTGGCAAGTTCGTTGCTGGCGCTGCTGACGTTCTTTAGTCTGAATGCAGCGCTGCTTGCCGTACGTTGCCGTACTGCCGATGCGCTGGTGATCATCGCAGTGGCGCTGGTTGTGCTTGTTGCGACAGCGTTACCGCAACTGGAATTGGCGCCATTGATCGGTGATGGTCTGCGCTGGTTTTCAGATTATGTCGTGCTTGCTGGTGCGCGCGGCTTACTGATCGGTGCTGCCATTGGTGCATTAGTTGCAGGGGTGCGGGTGTTGTTCGGGTTCGATCAACCGTACCTTGATCGTTGATAAATGGACGCTTTCAGGCGGTTCTCCGCTTCAGAAACATCAGCGTCCAGGGAGCAGGTGGTGAGCCAGTCGAAGCGTAATCCTCATTTGCCGCCCTGGCTTCAGGATGTACCATTGCCGCCCAGGCCGCCGAATGTTGATCAACCGGCGGGTGGCGCTCCGCTCTTTGCTGGCTTGCCCGAGTGGTTGCGTGATGAGAACGAAATACCCTCGTCCACCACTCCTGACTGGTTGAGTCAGACGCCCGCACCGCCGCATCCAGAGCCGGATTGGTTGCCTGTTCCTGATCAGACGGCTCATCTCCCCTCTGAAACAACCGCGCTACCAGAGGTGTCGCCCCCTTCCTGGCTTCAGTCACTGCGCGAGACTATTGTACCTCCCGAAAAAGAAGCCGGGAATGAGCCGCTCCCCTCCACATTTGCCACTAAGCCGGGGGATGTTCCGCAGACCGGGTCGAGCGGCAGCGAGATGGAAGTTCCGTCCTGGCTGATAGGCGAACAACTCGACCGCGGATCTGATGAGTCGGCGGAACAGCCTGCCAGTAGTGCCTTTCCTCCCTTGTCTGGTGCTGCTGATGAAACTGTTGAACCGGTCGATCTCCCTGCGTGGCTTCGCGAATTGCCAGTCGATAATGCGTCGCAGTTGTCGCCTTCCTCGCGAATTGCATCGCGTGGTGAGGAACTTCCTGCCTGGCTGCGTCAGGATGAACCATCAATCACAGCATCACCAGAAGACTCTCGATCTGCCAGTGACCTGCCCGACTGGTTGCGCGACATTGCCGCTGTGCCGCCTGCACCTCCTGCTGCGCCGGTCGCGCCGGTCGCAGAGACTGCGCCGCCCGCCAGCGACCTGCCCGACTGGTTACGTGACATCGCCGCTCAACCGGCTGCATCTCCCGCCGCGCCGTCTGCGCCGGTCGCAGAGACTGCGCCACCCGCCAGCGACCTGCCCGACTGGTTGCGCGACATTG
>JAGHYV010000180.1 GCA_017743475.1 Roseiflexus sp.
ATGATTGGCCTGCCCGCCTTCGAACGAACCCGACCAGACCGCGATCTGGTACAGATTGTGTATGGTCATTTCCTCGGCGTTCCGGTCAGCTGGCGTGAGCATCCCTTCGAATGGATCTTCGAGCAACAGTTCTCGGTCGAGCGCGAGTTTGCCCTGCCATTACCGGTTGAACGCTTGCAGACGGTAACCCGTTTCACATCGCTTCCCGAAGAACGCACGAAAGTCGATGTCGAAGTGTATATCGCGCCGCGCAACCTGGTCGGCGCTATTGGCGGACGCCTGATCATCGGGCAGCGAATGCTGCGCCAATTACGTCACGTCTACCGCCAGACTGGCGAACTGGCTGCTGCGTCGAAGCAAGTGGTTCTGCCGCCAGTCCGCAAACCGCGTGTTAATCTTGATCGCTTGCGCGTCGCCGCTGAGCGTTTACGCTCCTTCGACGTCCACGAGTCGCTCATTGAGCGGTTAGTTTCCCATCTCATCAACGCCGATGATCCACAGGTACTCAAGATGCGCGCCTTTGCGCTGGCTGATGCATGGGGCGAGCCACGGATAGACGTGCTGCGCCTGTGCCTGTATGCAACCCGCACTGGCTTGCTCGACTTGGAATGGGATGTCCTCTGTCCCAGTTGCCGCGGGGCAAGCCAGCGAGTGCGCTCCCTCAGCGATCTCGATCACGACGCCTACTGTCCATCGTGCGATGTGCGCTACAACGCCAAATTCGATGAGTCGATCGAGGTTCGTTTCAGCGTCAACCCGGACATCCGCAATGCGGTTGATATGCCCTACTGCATCGGCGGACCGGCGAATACGCCGCATATTGTTGCACAGATCGCGTTGCCCGCCCACGGACGCCGCGAGGTGCTCCTGCGTCTCGCACCCAACCGCTATCGCCTGCGCACTCGTCAAATGACAGCACGGGCAATGTTCGAGGTCGCCGATCACGCTGAGGCGTCGGCAGCGCGCATTGTGTTCGGTAAGAGCGAGGCACTGATCGATCCGCCAGTAATCGGATCAGGCTACGCAACGTTAATCCTCGAAAACGTTACTGCTACGCCAGCACTGATCGTTATCGAGCAGAGCGACTGGAGCGAACAGGCGACCAGCGCTGCGCTAGTGACGTCGCTCACCGAGTTTCGCCAGATGTTTTCGTCGGAGGTGCTTTCGCCAGGGGTTGGCATTGCCATTCGCAGCCTGACCTTCCTGTTCACCGATCTGAAAGGGTCAACGGCCATGTATGAACAGATTGGCGACGCACCAGCCTATGCGCGGGTTCGTGACCACTTTGCCGTTATGAGCGCGATCATCGGCGCGCACAACGGCGCGCTTGTCAAAACTATCGGCGACGCTGTAATGGCAGTGTTCGCGTCAACCAGAAGCGCCGTAGCTGCGGCGCTGGAGATACAGCGTGAATTCACGCTCGGCGAAATGGTGCGCGGCAACCCGGCGCTGCGGATCAAACTGGGGATGCACACTGGTCCATGTATTGCTGTCAATGCCAATAATCTGCTCGACTACTTTGGCTCAACAGTTAACATCGCGGCGCGGGTTCAAAATGAGAGTGTCGGCGGCGACATCGTGCTGACCGATGCGCTGATCGACGATCCCGCAGTGCGCCCATTGCTGGAACAGGAAGGGGTCTTCCTGGAGCCATTCGAACGAGAACTGCGCGGTCTGTCACGACGGTTCCGGCTCACCCGAGTCTGGGTAACACCACCAGCAACGCTGGCAAACGAATTGACAGAACTGCCAGACACGGCTACAATACCAGGGACTGCGGGGCGTGGCGCAGCCTGGTAGCGCACCTGAATGGGGTTCAGGAGGTCGCTGGTTCAAATCCAGTCGCCCCGACCATCCTGTGTCGCACAAGGTGCCATAACGACTTGCATTCCTTGTGTTGCAGGTTGTTATATGCTTGATTATTGTGCGCATCCTCTTGCATCACCTTGACGCTTGCGCTATAATGCCTCTAGTTTTACGCATGAAAGGGTGCTGGTGCGCCCTGACACGTGCAGTTTCTCATCGGGGCGTAAAAGATTACACGACACTGCCGTCGCTGCAGTTCGGGCGCCAGGAGGATTGGAATGGGACATGTGAGCCTGCAGGCGGCTTTCGACCAGACCCGGCAATGGCTCGAATCCAACGACCTTGATCGCGCAATCGGGATGGCGCAGCATATCCTGGATACGTATCCGAAGTGTCTGGAAGCCCGCCAGATGCTCGGAGAAGCATTTCTGTCCAATCGTCAGTATGAAGAGGCGCGTATCGAATTCGAGAAGGTTCTAAGTTTCGATCCAGAGCATATCCCGGCGCTTGTCGGGCTTGGCATGACCAGTGAGCGGCTTGGTCAACTGTCCAGTGCGATTGCAGCCTTCGAACGTGCGCTTGAGATTAAGCCTGACCTGCCGGAGTTGCGCAGCCAGTTACTGCGACTCTATACCGAGGCATGGGGCAGTGAGTATGCGCATCTGCGCCTCAGTCGCGCTGGTCTGGCGCGATTGTACGCCAAAGGGCATATGCTGCCGCAGGCGATCTCCGAGTTTCGCCAGGTCGTCGCGGATCAACCCGACCGTCTCGACGCGCGGGTGGCGCTGGCAGAAGTTCTCTGGCGCGATGAGCAGGAAGACGAAGCAGTCGAAGTGTGCCGCGCCATCCTTGTCGGCCATCCCGATGTGCTGAAGGCGAACCTGATTCTGGGGTACATTGAACTGGCTTCTGGCAATCCATCTGGTGAGCAGTACTGGAGGAAAGCTTTTGCTATCGATCCGTACCAGTCGATGGCGCGGATGCTGTTCGAGTCGCTTCCGCCCGTTGATGTTCCAGAGCCAGTGATTCCGGAGTGGGACGAAGCTGAGTGGATTAACCGGCGTGTTACCGCTCCTGTTGAACAACTGACCGCTACACAATCAATAGAGGCGACAACTCCGACCGCTTCTATAGCGCCTCCACCACCTCCGCAAGTGCCGCCATCCACCTATGATGATAACGATGATTTCCTTGCTGCGCTGCTGGCAATCGACACGGTGCCGCCTGCGGCGTCGTCTCCCGTCGAGGAAGCTGGGGTTGAGATTGATGCAGATACGCGTCCGTTCACGCTTGAAGAGTTGGGGTTGAGCGAAGCAGAACTTGAGCGTCTTGGTGCGTGGGACGAAGCGCGTGAACAGGAGACGGTGACGCCTTCCTCACAGGACGTACCGCCGCCCGCCGAAGAAGCGCCGTCTGAGATTGGGGCAATGCGACCATTCTCGCTGGAAGAACCGGGGCTTTCGTCGGAAGAGATTGCCAGTCTCGACAGCGTGACCACGCCGCCCGCCGAAGAAGCGCCGTCTGAGATTGGGGCAATGCGACCATTCTCGCTGGAAGAAC
>JAGHYV010000181.1 GCA_017743475.1 Roseiflexus sp.
GGCGCTGACGCTCTACCGCGCCCTCGGCGACCGCCTCGGCGAAGCCAATGTGCTGGCAGCGTTGAGTCGCCTGCGCCTCGACGACGATCCCGCTGCATCGCAACAGTTGCTTGAGCAGGCGTTAGTGTTACGGCGAGCGATTAATGACCGGTACAGCGAAGGCGCTGATCTTGGCAATTATGGCATTGCTTTGCTGCAACGCGGGCGCGGCGCTGAAGCCTTACCCTACCTGCAACGGGCGAGGGTGGTGTTTGTTGAACTCGGCATGGCGCACCTGGTTGCGCAGATGGATCAATTGATTGCTCTGGCGTCGGGTGACGGAGGGTGAAGGTTCAATCTTCCGCCCCCGCCTCTTCACCTACCAGCCGTAGCGTTCCGGTCCCCAGGGGCGCGTGGTGACCTGTTGCGCGACCATGATCATCGTGCGGTCGGGGAGATCGTCGTGCAGGATAACTCCAGGTCCGCAAATGCTGTAGACGCCGAGCCGTCGCCCCGGCATGATGATCGCGTTGACGCCGGTGCGACAGAAGTCGCCGAAGTATGCCGCATTGGCGGCAGTTGTCGGAATCTCCGGTCGCCCCTTGATGCGCCAGACGGTGTCGCGGTCGTCGAAGCGCAGGTTGCCGCATACCGTCGCCGCGCCGAAATCGACCGCCTGCCCGACGACGCCCCAGATTTCGCAGTAGTGGTAGCAGTAGACGGTATCGAGCGCCACGCCGCTGAATTCGGCGCCATGCCCGTAGACCCCGCGCGCTCCGAGCGATGAGCCGCCGCCGATCTGACAGTAGTCGCGCACGACGGTTCCCTGCCCGATAACTGCGTGCCCGTGCACAATCGCGCCGTTGAGCGCCTTCGCGCCGGCGCCGAGCCACAGGTCGCCCTCCACCACTACGCGATTGCCGATCACCGCCCCCGGTCCGAGCACCAGGCGTCCGCCGATGTCGGCGCCATCGTGGACGCGCGCCGTCGGGTCGATCTGATGCCCCTCCAACGCAGCGGCCATGGCGCCGATCACCCGTCCATTCGCTTCGAGAATATGCCACGGCTTGTCAAGGTCGACGTGGAAGCCGGGTGCGTCGATGACAGCAACGGTGTGCCCTTCATCGACCATCATCTGGAGCGACTGCGCGATCTCGGCTTCGACGGGCGGCATGCCACCCACGCCGACGCGCATCAGCGCCGGGTTGTCGCGTAGAAACGGCAGCGCTTCGGGACGAAAGGCGTACACGCCGCAGAAGCGCCGGTCGCCGTCGCGACTGTGCCCCTCGACGCCGCGCAGTTCCCCGTCGTCAACATATGCGATCAGCCAGTCGAGCGAGGACTCGGCGCCGAGGGGTTGCGTCAGCGCAGCCGCCAGGGGACGGTCGCGCTCAAACCGTTCCCGCAGCGCCGCAAGGTTTGCCCGGTCGGTCACACTATCCCCCGCAACCACCAGGATATCGCCGTCGATGCCGGCAGCGCCGAGGAACGCAGCGGCAGCCGTGCCATCGGGATGCGCCTGGCGCACAAAGGCAATGTCGGCGGATGCGCCGCGCAGGGCGGCGCGCACACTCGCTTCCCCTGCGCCGACCACGACGACCTGGCGGGTGATGCCGAGCGCGGCAAGGTCGTCGGACAGGCGACGCACAGCAGGGACATTCGCAATCGGAAAGGCGCATTTGTTGCGCACGACATTGTAGGGCCAGAAGCGCGTCCCCGCGCCGGCAGCGAGCAGAATGGCGGTCTGGATCATGGTTCTTCTCGCCGGATCTTCTAAAAGAGAGGAGCATCGCCGTCATCATTGCGGCACACCGACCACCTGCAACGGATTCGGCATAAACAGCAGCACAAATGTGATCAATCCTAGAACGGCCAACGCCGCGTGCGCCGGTCCGATCCGCGAGACATCGTTCAGCGGCGGCGGGTGGCGCGGTCCGATAAACAATCCCAGCATTCCCCACAGCAACCAGTTCGGCGCCACAAGAATGCCGAGCAACACACACCCGCCGATAAAGGCATACGCCAGGTAATGGGCATACTCGCCAAGGAGCGCATACGCCACGTGCCCGCCGTCGAGCTGACCGATGGGCAGCAGATTGATCATCGTCACCAGCAAGCCGATCCACGCTCCCCAGGCAACCGCGTTCAACTGCACATCAACGCCATTGCCGGGCAAAAATTGCCCGAACACCAGATACTTCGCCATCGCGTACAGGATCGAATTGCCCTCCTGGATGTAGCCTCCGGGAGGCGGCGGACCGACCGGCGAGGTCGCCAGCCCGTAGAAGAGCAGGGGAATGGCGACGATCAATCCCGCCAGCGGACCGGCGATCCCGATCTCCAGGATCGTCTTGCGGTCGAGCATCGGCTCACGCTGAACAATGACCGCGCCGAGCGTACCGGTGAAGGTAATGATCCCCAGCCCCGGAATCGGGATCGGCGGCACAGGGATGAAATACGGCAGACTGACCGGCGCGCGTCGCCAGCGTCCGACGATATAGTGCCCCATTTCGTGAACGAACAGGATGCCCATAATCGTGGCCGAGAACGGGATGCCGGCCACAATCCCGGCAGGATTGCTGAACACATCGATGCCATCATAGAGCGCGCCGACCATGAGGGTCGAGAGCACTGTGATGATAAACAGCGCAACCGGAAGCACAATGTTGGGTTTAGGCGCAGCAATGACGAACGGCAGCGCCTTGATCTCCACATCGTCACCCGATCTGCGCAAGAAGGGGGTGAATCCCAGCGCCGCCATCCCCGCCCGAATCTGCGGGTAGACCTCGTCGGCGGGGGCGTGAAGTTTCCCGACCATGGTCAGCGCGCCACGGCTATCCCAGGCGTACCGTTCGATGGTCATCAACCCATCGAGCGCCAGGCGCACCCGCCCCATCAATTCGAGACGATCAAGGGTGTCTGCAACGTGTGGTTCCACAAAACCATCCTTAATCTGTGCAAGAAACCTGTGGCTTCCCATGATACCAGCCATTTGGGAACTATGGATTCGGATAAGTCGGGCTTGACTCTGATCATGCAGACTGATGAAATGATAGCGATGTGCAAAATGATTGAACCACGTGCACCTGGATGCGCGGGCGTCCCCGCCCGCATGCGGAGACTGCGGGGACACCGGCGTAACATGCGACATAGCCGTAGGCGTCCCCGCCCGCATGCGGAGACTGCGGGCTGATGAAGATTGAGCATTAAATCTGCTATCCCGTGCGAGCCGTCGGGCTAGTGGAGATTGAGAGTTTATTCCGCTATCCCGCGCGAGCCGTCGGGCTGAAGCCCTCGGCCAGGCAAGGCGAAGCCCGCCTGCGCGGGTGAGAGCGGATTATTTCTTCAAAGACCATACGCCCTCGGCTAGGCAAGGCAAAGCC
>JAGHYV010000182.1 GCA_017743475.1 Roseiflexus sp.
TGTGCTTCCTACACTGCGACCGAAATGATGGAGATTGGGAATTATAGCAGTTCTCATAGAGGCTGAACCTCCTCGGACGACCGCAGCGCGTGCGAGCTAATGGAGATTGAGAAATAAATCCGCTATCCCGCACTAGCTGTGGGGCTAAAGCCCTCGGCTAGGCAAGGCGAAGCCCGCCTGCGCGGGCGATAGCGGACGCAGAGTACAGCTGCTGGAAAACTCCGCGCTTTCGGCGTCTCGGCGGTGCGTTTTTGCAGGGAAGTCACTTCTTCCTTGGTGCTGGTTTCAACTCCAGTATCGTTCGAGCGTTTTTCTTTCTCACGTCGATCACTTCGACGCGGGCGTTATTGCCTTCCTGGTAGCGTGACGTATCGTTCCCGGCGATTGTTTCGGCGCGCATAACGCCTACCACCTGATCCGCATCGAAATCGTACACCTGAATCATCACAGCATCTTCGCCAACCTCCAGCACTTTGCCGCGAAACACCTCTCCCTTTTGGGGAATCTTCTGATGGATCGATGACTCCCCAGATGCTGCAGGTTGCCCTGGCGAAGCGGTGGAGTCGGTCGGTGCACGCGCGGGATCGTGCCGGGCTTCTGATGACTCCCCGGATGCTGCGGGTTGCTCTGGCGACCGGACGGAACCGGCTGATGTGCGAGCAGCATCGTCCTGGGGGGCGGATGGCGCAACCGCCAGCGGAATGTCGAGACCCTGACGTTCCGCTTCGGAAACCTCCTCGTAGTAACGCAGCAAACGGATCGCCCATGCCAGCGTCGCTGTCATATCCTCCGGCGGCAGGTTGCGCAAATGGCGCCGGCTCAATTCCAGCAGGTTGCGATAGTACCCTATCGTCTGATTCGAACGAATGACCACCCGCCCATTCTGCACAATCGCCTGGAGATAAGCAAAATAAGCCTGTCCGTCCCTGTTGATGCGCAGATATGCCAGCGCTTTCTGCGCTTCGTTGTGATCAACCCTCGCGTCGTGCAGATCACGCGCCAGCGCCGATGCGCGCTCGATCAAGGTCGTCATGGTCAATAACTCCTGTCCGGGCAGCGGCGGTCGTCGCGGGGCCAGCGCAGAATGTCTGCCAGGCGATGCACCTGATCCTCCAACACGAGACCTTCGTTGCGCGCTGCCTGAATCAATGTCTGAATGTCTCCCGCCTGCGCTGCCGGTGGATCAACATCGGCATACCATTGCGTCACGGCGTCTGTCATCTCAACCTGTGGCTCGATCACCTCAATCGTTCCCAGACACGCGGGTTTTCCACCCCCCAGTTTGGGATACCATCGAGGCTCGCCAAGACCCAACGCGATCAGGATCAACCCCAGTTCGCCTGGCGTCAGGTTCTCGAAATCCAGGCGGAAGGTAAACGTGCTTCCGACCGGGCATACTTCCAGCGGCAGGTCGCCGGACGCGAGTCTGCCGTGCATGTAGAATTTGCGCCCTTTTAACTGCCCTCTTGCATCCAGATAGACCAGTGCGTCACGTCGAGGAGCGAACAATTGCGGCGTGCCCTGGATCGTGGTCTGACCTCCGTCGAGTGCAGCGTCGCTGATGCGTATCTGCCCCTGGTACCCAAGCGCGCCAAAGATGCGTTGTGCGACATCCAGGCGTTCAGGTTTATCCGATGCTTTGAGATCGCGTGGAAGTTGAGGTGCGCGCGTAATGCTGACCGAAGAAGGAGAAATCGCTTCGACGATGCTGCGCATGCACCCTTTGAGCGACGTTCCCGGAATGACCGGCGTTCCGTTGACGCGGAAATGCGCCTTGATCAACGGATAACGCGGATCGCGACTCTGGGTAAGCAGACCGGAAGCGACGTGCACGGGCGACCGGGCGATCAGACGCGCCCGCAACGTGCCGCTCAGGTGCAGGTAGCGATGATGTCCGACAGGCGCCTTGCGCTCGACCTGCGGCGCAAACGGAACGAAATCATACGGTTTGGGGAGCGGTTGCGCACCGCCACTCCCCCTGTTGCGCTGGCCCTGGCTCATTCTTGCGCCTCCTCTGTCGCCACCCCGGTCAGTCGCATCAGTTGCAACGCGCCCAAAGGCGCACAGTACAGCACATATTTGAGGGCGGGATGATCACCGCTTTGCAGGATCATTGCCTTTTGCGGACGACTGATTTCCCACGGCGCGCCTTCGCACGTCAGTGGTCGCGCATCTTCAATGTCCAGGGGCTGTTCGCTCAGGATGAGCACGTCGTAGGAGTCGCCATCCAATCGTTTCCAGCGTACCTCGGCTTTGTCGGAGAATGCGTGCCCGAAGTCGCCGCTCACATCGAGCAGAGCAATATCTTCCAGCCTCGTTATCGGGCGCAGATTCGCGCGTCCTTCATCCGGTCGAACGTCCCACAGCGACGCACCGCCAAACGTCCAGCAAGGAATGTTTACGTATGCACGCACCGCATCCCGTACCCGATCGCTGGTCGCGTCGAGCAGGCGGTAGATATAGCCGATTGTGCTCATAATCCAATCTCCCGTTTCCAGGCGGGCATGCATGCCCGCCAGAATGCCTTCACCTGATCGGCGCCCTCAGCGCGCAATTGTACTCCCATCACCTCGTCTGCCTGGAAACGCCAGCCTTCCGGCAACGGTGCAACATCGTCGGAAGGGAAATCGTAGGCGCGCCAGGCATCGCCGCCAAATGCGCCCACGCCGCCAAAGTGTCTGGCGGGCAGGCGGATGTCTCTGCCGACGAGACGCAGGGCGCCATCTTCCAGGACACACGTCGGATAATGGATTTCCAGGGAGTCAAAGGAAGCTGTGACCCGTCCCAGACCGCGCGATTTACCGAACCCCAGGGCAATGCGTCCTTCTGCCAGATCGCGCAGCGCCAGCCCCAGCAACCCGAACTGCGCCAGCGTCACATTCTTGAAGTCGATCCGTGTCGGGAACTCACCTCCGACAACCGTTTCGTAGTTGAACGGTCCGACCGCGACCGAACCGTACACCCGATCAATCGCCACACCGTTGCGCTCTTCGACGACCACATTGTGGCCATAGGCATCGGCGAAGCGCACCCGCCCCGCCAGCGCCGTGTTGCCAAAGAGTTGCGACACGAACGATGAAAGCCGGTAGACCGCCGCAGTGCTGATTTTGTTGTCGCGCAGCGCTTCAATCGCCCGCCCGGAGTTGTACTGCACGTCATCGAGTCCTCCGTATTGAGCGCCTTTGCCAAGCGGATTGTCGGCGAGCGGAATGCGCCGGTACTCCATCCGTACGTCCTCCGCCTCATCGAACTGACGGCGGCGTTCCTGGCGCTGCTTTTGCAACGCTTCCCCGTCGAGCGTGCGGCAGATGCGCTCGCAGTGGGCGCGAATCACGCCTTTCAGCG
>JAGHYV010000183.1 GCA_017743475.1 Roseiflexus sp.
TCGCGTCGAGCATGTCGGCGGGCAACAACCCGCCCTCGGTGATGATGGTTTTCATAGGTATGACATTATCAGATCGCCAGCACCGGCAGGAGCACATACACCCCCAGGATGTCGGGCGGTCCGGCAGGCGTACAGGTACAGCGTCGTTGCGTTCCGCCGATCTGCGACCAGACGCGCATATGAGATTCACGCAGGCGCAGCGCGCGTTCGCGGCTGATCTGGTCGAGCGCGGCGTCGAGCGCGGGCAATGCGTCGAGGACGGCGCGCAGCGCGATCAGGCGCGCATCGCGGGGCAGATTTTCGGCGGGTTGCGCTGTTTCGAGCAACGCCAGCGCCTCCGCCTGATCGAGCCAGGTCGGGCTAGCAGGGCTGCCGCGAAAGCCGGTCACGATCAGTTCTTCGGCAAGGAGCGGCTGCGTATCGCGTTGATGCCCATGCTCGATCAGCATCCGCACCCGCAGCAGTAGCAGGCAGGTGCGTTTCGTCACTGCGCGGGTGCGGATCACCCCTGATCGAGCGGCAACCGGCATGGCATCGGCAGGCGCCATCCCGGCGGGGAGCAGCGCAGTTTCGAGCAGATAATCGGCGAGCGCCATGACCAACGGATGGTTGCGTTCGAGCACCTCGACTCCTGCGGGCGCCGGTTCGGTGAAGGTCACCAGCAGGTTCCTGTCGGCGTCAGCCAGGTGCGCAACCGGTTCACGCACCGGGGAGGGGAGGCGCGCCAGCGGCACAGCGAACACCGGCGCCGTCGCACCACGAATGCCGCTCACCGGCACCAGCGCCGCATTCAGGCGGGCGCACGCTGCAATGACGAAACGTTCGACGGCAGCTGGATCGCCGAGCGCGGCATCGCTCTCTTCCAGTTCACGCGCCACCTCTTCCGGCTTGATGCGCCGCTGCGCAAAACGGGTACGGCTCTCCTGCTCCCGGCGCGTCGCCCGATCCCACGCCAGTTCGATCCGCTGCAACTCCTGCGATTCGTCAAGCAGCGCCCCCTGCCGGTCACTATCGAAGAGGGTGAGTTGATCGACTGCCGGTTGAAACAGCGCCGCAATCAGCGCCTCGACGACCGTGCCGCTATCCACCGGCAACGGCACGCTGATGCCGAGCGTCTTGTGAATGCGCACTGCCTTGCGCAGCAACACCTTCATCACCGCCTCGTCCATGGGGTTGTCCTGCCCGTAGATCAACACCGTGCGCACAACGGCGCTGCGCTGCCCATAGCGGTCCACCCGCCCCTCGCGCTGTTCCAGGCGGTTAGGGTTCCACGGCAGGTCGTAATGCACCACTGCATCGAAACTGTGTTGCAGGTTAATCCCTTCGCTGAGGCAATCGGTCGCCACCAGGATGCGCCGGGGACTGCGCTCCAGTTCGGCGATCATCAGGTCGCGCTCCTCTTCGGAACGTTCGCCGGTGACCGAGATCACCCGCACATCGGGAATGTGCTCGAACTGCCGCGCCAGTTCCGCCGCAACATAATCGGCAGTGGCGATGTAGCGGCAGTAGATGATCGGATTGAACCCATCATCGATCAGCGTGCGGATCACCGGGATCAACCGCTGGAGTTTAAGGTCTTCCGCACCGCGCAGGGCGGCAGCGCGCGCCGCGAAGCGTTCCAGGCGGGCGCGCTCGTTGCGGGATGGACTGGACTCCGCGTCGGCGAACAGGTCCGCCGTCTGCGCTGGCTCCAGGTCGTGCGCCTGATCCTGATCGGTCGGATCGATCACGAAGGGGCGGATAAGGTCGGCGTCGAACCGGTCGTCGTCGGCATCGGCGAGGTGCAGCGGCGCAGCGCCATCCGCAGCGCGCAGGCGCAAAGCGCGTTCGGCGGCAGCCGGACTGCTCATCACACACCGTAGCAGGGCAAGCGCTGCCCAGTAGCGTGCCCGGCGCCGCCAGCGCAACTGCGCTTCGGAGGCGCGCCCGCCAGCGGGTGACGCATATTCGGCGCGCACCTGTTCACGGGTGAACGCGAACACATCATCGAACAGCGCGCGGTACGCTGACCCGCGCGGCAGGGTATACGTCACCTCAGTCGACTCGCGTTGCGGGAAGGGGGTCACATCGTCGCTGCCAAGCCAGCGTTGCACATCGGCGCGGCGACGCTGCACAAAGTGGCGCGCCAGCCGGTCGCGTTCCGCATCGCGCAACTGGTCAAGGTCGAACGTAGCGAACTCCGGATCGATCAATCCGATCAGGCGAGCAAAGGCGTGCTCCACACCGGAGTGCGGCGTCGCCGTCAGCAGGATCAGATGCCGGTCGGATCGCGCGGCAAGGTCGCGCACCAGCGCATACCGTTGCTGTTGCGCGCCGTCCCCCGTGCCGATAGCAGCGTGCGCCTCATCGACGATGATCAGCTCAGGCGCAGCGCGCAGGAAACTATCCCGGCGGCGTTCACTCTTAACATAATCGATACTGACAATCGTGATCGGGAAATGTTCCCAGATGCTCACATCGCCGCGCGGCAGGCGACGTTCGAGCGCGGCGGCGGTACTGGCGCGCACCACCGTCGCTTCGAGCGCAAACTTATGCTGCAACTCACGCTGCCACTGGTCGCACAGATGGGGCGGGCAGATCACCGCCATCCGCGCGATCTCACCGCGGTCGAACAGTTCACGGGCGATCAGCGCCGCCTCAATCGTCTTCCCGATCCCCACATCATCGGCGATCAACAGGCGCACCGGGTCGAGACGCAGCGCCATCAACAGCGGCACAATCTGATAGGGACGCGGACGAAACCCCAGCCGCCCCATACATCGGAAAGGACCGGCGCCGCTGCGCAGGCTCAGGCGCGCCGCATCGCGCAGCAGCGCCCCACCCTCAAAATCCCCCATGGCAGCCGGGTCGGGCGGCGCAAACGTCGCTGGACGCACGTCGTGTTCTTCGAGCGGCAGGAAGACGCCGCACACTCCGGCTGCGCGCCCGCCGAGCGGACGCAACAGCAGCAGGTCATCGTCCTGCGAGGGAAGCACCACCCATTCGCGTTCGCGACAACGCACCAGTGAACCGACCGCAAACCGGGGCATACGCGATTCTCCTGAAGATGGTTTGTACAGAATGACACCACTGCAAAAACACACCGCCAGGACGCCGGGGGCGCGGAGGTTTCCATCAATCGCGCGTTGCGTCCACGGCGCGTGGCGCCCGCGCCTGTTTGTGTACTATATCATAAAAGAAACAACGGAAGGATTGCACAGTATGATATGGTGTGATCGCCTTCCCCACAGAAGGCGTGGAATGTCGATACCGTAACACCTGCGGGCATTCGCGGCATTCGGATACCCGGAGTTGCGGATGACATT
>JAGHYV010000065.1 GCA_017743475.1 Roseiflexus sp.
AGGTTGAAGGTTGGGAGGTTGAAGGTTCAACGTTGAACATTCAACGCACCATTCGCCCTTCACGCCTCGTGTCTCACGCCTTGTGCCTCTCGCTTCTTACCTCGACCCCTGATCGCTGCCCCAGGATCCACCCCTCGACCCGTCGGATGATCTCATCATCAGGTTCGCCAGCAGTGCGGTATCCACGTACAACGTTCAACGCACCCAGCAGTCCAACCGTTGCATCGAAATCATCGTCGCCCCCAGGTGCCGCCCCAAACCCGTCGCTGATCGCACAACGCAGATTAGGATCGAGAACGACGCCAGCAGCATCCGCCCACGTCAGCAATGCCGTCCCTGCTGCTGCTCGCGCTGCCTGCCTGCGTTTGCTTCCCTGGAATGCAACTCCCAGATGATGGTAGCATTCGCGGGGATATGTCTCAGCGACGACCAATCGTTCCGCAGCGATCAGGTCGTCCAGACGCCCATCGAAGGGCCAGAGCCAGGGGAATGCTGGATTATCGGGAGTGAACGCGCGGCGCGCCGCACCCAGCATGTCGCGCCATCCGATGATCGTCGCCTTGCCGACCTGTTGTGCGCCCAGCGTCCAGAAGATCGGCGCCGCGGCGCGCCGCGCGGGAGAGGCGTGATCGCAACGACGACGCAGATCATCGATGGTTGTCATTCCGAGTGCCTGTACCAGATGCGCCTGCCGCGCTACGCCTGGTCGCAGCGGATAGAAGGGGCGAACGACGCTGATCTCGTCCGGATTCGCGGCAACGTCATAGAAGTGCGCCCATCGACCTGACCCTAACTGCGGCAGGATCGTCGCAAAGTCGGTGATCCCGGCGAGCATGGCGTAACGTTCCGGTAGTCCAAGCGGGAAATCGACGCCAAAGAGGATGCCGCCGCGCGGCGCAAGCAAACGCAGGCGTGACAGTAGCGTCTGCGGATCACCTGCTGGACCCGGCGCGTATGCAATGTATGTGCCATCGGATCGGCGCAGCGCATATGCCAGACGACGTCGCGCTGGACTCGATCCCCAGTCAGCATGCGCTACAAGTACGGGTAGGGGTGTCATGGTGCAGGGATGGGCGCAACGGCATCGGCACAGCAACCGACCCGCAGTACGTGTTCCTGTATCGCTTGCCCCGTGTGCAAAGAGTACGTCACGGCATAGGAACAGGGGTAGCAGTCAACACCCAATTGTGGTACAGATCGTCAATAGTGCAGTTACAGGCTTGCTCGGCGATAACGCGCACATCGTCGCTCGACGCGATACGGTAGCGCATGGTCGCGTAGTAGTCACGCAGAAAACGGTCGAAAGCCACTTCGCCCATACGCTGACGCAGCGCCTGAAAGAACAGCGCCCCTTTGGCGTAGGCAATCGCGGTATAGTTGCCGCGAAGTGCCGAAACCGGGCGTTTCAACGGTGCATCGCGTCCAGCCTGTCGCGCCCGTTGATACATCGTGCGGAACCCATCGAGTTCACGTTCCGCCGCCATCGCGCCGCGTGTTTCTTCCAGATACACTACCTGCGAGAATGACGTCAAACCTTCGTCGAGCCAGGCTTCAGCCTGCACATCGTTGCCGACCAGACTGTACCACCATTGATGGGCGACTTCGTGCGCAACAACGATTTCCAGTCCCTCACGTTCGCCAGTATACAGGCGACGGTCGATCATGATCAGTCCAGGATACTCAACGCCAAGAAATTTGTGTGCATCAATCTGCACGATGTCCAGTTCTGCCAGCGGGTACGGACCAAACCGGCGGTTGAACGCACGCAAGGCTCGCGCTGCAGCGTCGAGCGCCGCACGCCCACCCTCAGCATGTTCAGGCCGATAGTACGACGTGATGCGCGTACCATCAACATCGGTCGAGATCGAGGGGAAGCGGGTTAAAACAATCGTAAAATCACGCTGCGGACCGCTGACAAAGCGTATCGTTTGGTTTGTGCCGTCTGTGCTCTTCTCGATCGCCACCCCGGTCGTCACTGCCGTCCAGGTGGCGGGAACAGTCAGTGTCACATCGTACAGTGCTGTATCACTGGTCACAACATCGCCGCGGAAGACCGGCGTCGCCAGTTGCCAGGCGCCGCCAACCCGCCGCGCCGCCATTGGCAGTACCGAAGCCAACGCCAGAACGCCATGCTCACGGTTGAACGCTGCATAGTAGCGTTGACTGGCGTTGAGCGGCGCGGCAGCGCTGAAATCGATCATGACCGCTACTGAGGCGTCGGGGGGCAGGGATGTCGGGAGATTGAGCCGCAACAGGAAGCGGTTCGACTCATAGCGCACCTGCACAGGAGTGCCGTCAACCGTGATCCTGCGCACCTCAAGACGACCGCCAAACTCCGGCAGGTTCGGAAAGAGATAGAAGTAGATGCAGTCGAGCGCTTCCGGGGCGCGGTTCGTATACTCTAGCCGCAACAGACCAGACAGCACGCGCTTTTCGGGATCGATGAACGCCTGGACGGTGTAGCGATCCCACTGTTCCGCTATAGCGAGATCATCGGCGAAGGATGGCAATAACGCGGCTTCCTGACGCTGAACATCGAGCGGAGCTGCAAACGGGTCGCTGCTGGACGGGGTAGCATGCAGCGGAACGGCGCTAAGCCAGATTATCACTCCTGCTAGCGCCCACAAAAGGTTTCGTATGTGCGCGACAAACGATCGCTGCATAACGCGCACATTATACCATCAAACGCGACGTACTGTTCGGAAGTAACTGTTCACACTGGGGTAACACAAGCGAGAGGCAGGACGCTCTCATCGCATGCACAAGGGCAAGATGTTCTCGCTTCCAGGAAAAAATGTGAACACTCACGTTCGGCACTATCGTTCGACCGGATCTATCGGATAATGGCGCTTTGAACTGCGCCGAAACCCAATGCAGTAGTGTTGGCGCAACAGGATCATGCTATACTGCCAGACTATGATAACGCTGGAAGAACTGAGACGCATCCCGCTCTTTGCCGCGCTGGACGATCGTACCCTAAGCGATACGGCGCGTTATATGCAGGTGCGCAGCTACCGTCCGGGTGAATATATCACCTATGAAGGGGAACGGGCGGCGGGCGTCTACTTTGTGCAGCGCGGCAGAGTGCGCCTGTCACGCACCGCGCCCGATGGTCGTGAGCAGGTGCTTGCCATGGTTGGTGCTGGCGAGAACTTTAATGCGGTCGCAATTTTCGACAATCACGGCAACCTGACGACCGCGCGCGCAATGAGCGCCGTCCACTGTTTGCTTCTGCCGGGAGACGCGCTGATCACCTTGATTCGCAGGCATCCTGACCTGGCACTGGCAATGTTGCGCGAAATGGCGGGGCAACTGCGCAGTCTGGCAGTGCTGGTCGAAGATCTGGCTTTCCGGTCGGTGCGTGAGAGGCTGGCACGCGAGCTGTTGCGCGAAGCACGTGAGGGTGCGGCAGAGCTGACCCACCAGGAGCTGGCAGAGCGAACCGGCACTGTGCGCGAAATCGCCGGGAGAGCGCTGCGCCAGTTAGCGCAGGAAGGGCTTGTGCGCCTGGAACGGGGACGCATCGTAGTGCTCGATCCCGACGGTCTGGCGCGCGTGGGCAACGGCAAGTAGCGTTGCCTGCTGTAATGTCCTGTCATGTGGTACCAAAGTCACAGAAAAGTTGTGATGTGCGTGCTATGATCGCGGGCGTGGACATCTTTCCTTATCCATAAGGAGACAGAATATGGCGTACATTATCGCGGAGCCGTGCATTGGTGTGAAGGATGCATCGTGTGTGGCAGTCTGTCCGGTTGACTGCATCTACGAGGGCGAGGATCAGTACTACATCAACCCCGAAGAGTGCATCGACTGTGGCGCCTGTGAGCCAGAGTGCCCGGTTGAAGCAATCTTCGCCGATGACTCGGTTCCAGAGCAGTGGCATAGCTACATCGAGAAGAACCGTGCATTCTTCGGGTTGTGATCGGGGTCTTTTGATTGTCTGTCGAGAGGCGCTCCCATGTGGAGCGCCTCTTTGCATGGCGCAGCACCGCGGCAGGGGCACGGTAGGGGCGCAGCACTGCGGTGCCCGCAGGGAGCGTAGCACCGCGGTGCCCGTACAGTGTGCTATAATTCCCGTGCTATTCTGGCATATGGAGAACCGATGCCAATGGCGCGTTTCGATGTTCGCACATTCCTCCTCATCTTTGGGGCAGCATGCGTCGGTGCAGCGTGGGCGACATACCAGCGCAGTACCACTGCACCCCCCTACGGAGAAGCGCAGATTCCCGCTCTGATCTGGACGGTTTTTGCAACGCCGTTTGCAATGTTCTGGGGATGGTTTGTAGCGAGGCGTGCAGAGCGCTGGTGGGCAGCATTCGTTTGCTTTTGCATCTACTTCCTTTCCGCCTTCGTAGCAGCGCGCTACGAGACATGCGTGGTTGTTCGCGGGTCGTTCGACCTGATCAGTTGTTTTACCGATACCGCACAGGCGCTAGCGCTGGCTAACGCCAGTGGCCATCGAATCTACTTCGAGTCGATCGTCGCGCTACAACTGATCGCAGCGCTGGTTACTGCATTGCAGCGCTCGGTGAAACGACGTACAATGTCTGATGCATCGCTTCGTTCGGCGGGCGAAGCGACGTAATGCCTGTTCCCGTCCGGTGTGCTGTTTAGTCCATCCATTAGTCAGTAGCAGCGGTATCCGAAATCTTGTCAGCGCCAGAGGTTCGGCATGACCAGACCGCATACGGGTGTACGCGAATGGATCGAAGCAGATGAACGCGCGCGCCTTTCGCCCCTGGCAGCGTTCAGTGATAGCGCCCGACGTGCGCGACCTGAACCGCCATCGCCAGTGCGCAGCAGTTTTCAGCGCGACCGCGATCGCATCCTGCACTCGAAACCGTTTCGTCGGTTGAAACATAAAACGCAGGTGTTTATCTCGCCACAGGGCGATCACTATCGCACGCGCCTGACGCATACACTGGAAGTGACCCAAATAGCGCGTACAGTGGCGCGCGCCCTGCGTCTCAACGAAGACCTGGTCGAGGCAATCAGTCTGGGACACGACCTCGGTCATACGCCTTTTGGTCATGCTGGCGAAATGGCGCTTTCGCATGCAATGGGGCGTGCGTTCCGCCACAACGAACAGAGCCTGCGCATCGTCGATGTGCTGGAACGGAACGGTGCCGGACTGAACCTGACCGATCAGGTGCGTGAAGGCATTTATATGCACTCTAAAGCCCAGCGTGACATTACGATGCGTGCCTGGGGCACTGCCAGCACGCTGGAAGGACAGATCGTTAAGTTATGCGATGCGATTGCATATATCAATCACGATATCGACGATGCCATCCGCGGCGGCTTGCTGCGCCCCGACGATCTGCCGCGCGAGGCAATCGAGGTGCTTGGTGAAACCCATGGTCAACGCCTGGATACCATGGTCTGCGACCTGATCAATCACAACTGGTGGGCAACCGGATTAGAGCCGCCTCCTGATCCGCCGGAACTGTCGATGAGTCCGGATGTCCTGAAAGCCACCAACATGCTGCGCGAATTTCTGTACGAGCGCGTGTATTTCGGTTCAAAGGCAAAGGCAGACGATGGGAAGGTTCATATGATGATTGAGTTGCTGTACCGCCATTTTATGAACCATCCCGAACAACTTCCCGCTGACCTGCTGCGGATTAACCAGGAACGTAGCGAACCAATCGAGCGTGCCGTCGTCGATTATATTGCCGGTATGACCGACCGTTTTGCACTGAAGGTGTTCAACGACCTGTATGTACCACGCACATGGAGCGCATAGGGGCACGGCATGCTGTGCCCCAACACGATGACCCGTGACATGCGCTCTCCGGTTTTCTCGCCAGGGAATGTCGCCACAACTGAACCAATCCAATGAGTATGTCTGGCATCATCGATCAGATTAAGGAAAAGATCGACATTGTCGAGTTTATCTCGGCATATGTGCCGTTGCGGAAAACCGGTCGAAGTTATGTCGGTTTTTGTCCTTTCCACCCAAACACGCGCACACCTGCATTTCACGTGTTTCCTGATACTCAGAGTTTTCACTGCTTCGGATGCAAGGCGTCGGGATCGGTGTTCGACTTTCTGATGCGTCGTGAAGGGGTGGAGTTCCGTGAAGCGCTTGAGCGTCTTGCGCAGCGGGCGGGAGTGCAGTTGCAGCCACGCACCGAAGCTGAAGAGCAGCAGGACCAATTGCGCACGCGCTTGCTTGAGGTGAATGCCGCTGCCGCTGCATTCTTCCGCCATATGCTGGTGAAATCGCAGCGTGGTGAAGCCGCGCGCGCCTATGTTGCCAGCCGACGGATTGACGATGCCACTGGTGAAGCATTCCTGCTTGGGTACGCCCCCGACGACTGGGAGTTGCTCCTTGGATACCTGACAGGGCGACGCGGCTTTTCCCCGGAAGAGGTCGAAGCTGCCGGTCTGGCGATCCGCCACGAAACACGCGGGTACTACGACCGGTTTCGCAACCGGTTGATGTTTCCGATCCGCAATGCTCGCGGCGAGATCATCGGGTTTGGCGGCAGGGCGCTGGGTGATGCCCAACCAAAGTACATGAACTCGCCACAAACACTGCTGTTCGATAAGGGAAAGGTGTTATACGGGCTTGACCTGGCGCGCGATGCGATCCGCCATGCCGATGCTGCCGTGATCGTCGAAGGGTATATCGATGTGATCATCGCTCACCAGCATGGTTTTCGCAATGTCGTTGCACCGCTTGGCACGGCGCTAACCGCCGATCACGTCGCGCAGGTGAAGAAACTGGCGCGCACGGTGTATCTGGCGCTCGATGCAGACGCTGCTGGCATGCGCGCAACGCTGAAAGGGCTTCAGACATTGCAGAGTCAGCCTGAAGGCGAACTGATCGCTATTACCTCGCCGCACGGCGTGATCGGGCTACAACGCCAGCAGGATGTTGAGATCAAGATCCTGACCCTTCCTGAAGGGAAAGACCCGGACGAAGTCATTCAGGAAGACCCGGACCGGTGGCGTGCAGCACTAGCAGCTGCGCGCCCGGCGATGGATTTCTATATTGAAGCATTGACGTCTGACCTCGACCTGTCGAGCGGACGCGGCAAGGCTGAGGCGGTCGAACGTATCGCGCCGCTGCTCAATCAGATCGTCAGTCCGGTCGAGCAGGCGCACTATGTCCAGGTACTGGCGCGACTAATCAATATTGAGGAGCGGTATATACTTGCAGCGTTAGGGAGAAAAGCGCGACCGGAGGATCGTCATCGTCCTGCAGACCAACCATGTGCGACCAGGACAGCAGAACAGTCACCGCCTGATGGAGCCAGGTCATCCGCACCCACACCAAGTCAGGAGGAATACCTGTTGGGATGGGTCATTCGTTTCCCGGCAGCGCGGGCAGCAGTGGAAGAAAAACTCCACCGCGACCTGGCGCTCTATCCGGCGCTTCAATCGCTGCTGAGCGGTACGATTGACGAGTTGTTCACGCGCGACGAGTGCCGGGCGTTGTGGCGCGCCTGGATCGCAGCACCTGCCGGAAGCGACCCGGAGACATGGGCGCAGGCGCTTAGTGCACCGCTGAACAATGTCGCGCTGCGGGTACTGAGGTTGCACGCACCGCAACCGCAGGAGTACCGGATTGTTAATGACGCACTGGAATGTGCTACAATCCTTCAGCGCGACGTTGCAAAACGCTGGCTTGCGCAGATCGCGCGCATGCAGGCTGAGGCGACTGGTGAAGCGGAGCAGGAGACCCTGCTCGAATACATAGAGCAGATTAGTCAGTTTATCAATATACTGAGCATCCCTCGCCGTAGTTCAGCATATGCCGACCTGCACGCCCTGCGTATGATGTAGTTGTTCATATCGAAGCGCGATTCGCCGACGGGTAAGCATAGACGTTCAAATGCAAGCAGATGTGTGAGACGTACTAAGAGCCGCACATCTCTGCTGCCGGATCTTCTCAGCACTATGCACATCGACATTCAGGTTACGCTGACAGGGATTGGCAGTGGTTGCCTGCGGAGGTTTCGATGGAAAACGCAAACGAGTCACTTCTGGACGATGATCTGATGCTAGACGATCTGGATGATGAGCTGGCTGGCGCTTCGCGAGAACCCGAAGAAGAGCCGCAAACCATTACCAGTCTGAGCGATCTGCTGGCAATAGGCAAGCAACGCGGGTTCGTCACCGAGGGCGAGATTGCGCAACTCCTGGCAAATAGCGACGCCGATAGCGACCGTCTGGCGGAGATCCAGCAAGCACTCCAGGCAGCTGGCATTGCAACCCGCGACGAAATGATCACTGGCGGTACAGATATCGATATCCCCTTTGAGGAAGAGGGCGATTTCGATGATCTGAACGTTGAAGGCATCAGCGTTAACGATACAGTACGGATGTACCTGCGCGAGATCGGGCGGGTGCCGCTGCTCAATGCGCGCCAGGAGATCCTGCTTGCACAGAAGATCGAGATCGGTGAATACCTCGAGTCGTACCGGACGCAACTGGCCGCTGACTGGCACCCGGAGCAGGTCGACATGATCGGTGCGCAAATGTATCAGCGGTTACAAAAAACATGGCCTGTTGTCGCCGATGCTATTCGGCTGCTCTACGAGATTGTCAATCAACCGTTGCCCGATCCGCTGACTCCGGGATGCCTGCGCGAAGTTTCCGCCATCCAGGAGCGAATGACCTTTGAGCAGCGTCAGTTGTTCGAAAAACGGCGCAATGAACTGATCAAACAGCACCGCATGACGGCAGAGCAGTTCGATCAGACGTTCGCGCAGGCGACGATTATTTTCTCGCTTTTGCCCGATGCTGTGCAGCAACGGTTGATCGCCCTCACCGACTGGCTCACGGTCGAGGAGGTGCAGCAGGCGTGTGCTGCGGCACGCGATCAGCTCTGGCGCGACTGGAACCTTGCTATCGAGCAGGGGAAAACTGCACGCGAGGATCTGACTCAGGCAAACCTGCGCCTGGTGGTGTCAGTGGCAAAGAAGTATATTGGTCGCGGCTTGCAACTCCTTGACCTGATTCAGGAGGGGAACGTCGGGCTGATTCGCGCCGTCGAAAAATTCGACTATCGCAAAGGGTTCAAGTTCTCGACGTATGCGACCTGGTGGATCCGTCAGGCGATTACTCGTGCAATTGCCGACCAGGCGCGCACCATCCGCATCCCTGTTCATATGGTCGAAACGATCAACCGCCTGATGCGCGAAAGCCGCCGGATGTTGCAGGAATTGGGGCGCGAACCGACCGATGAGGAACTGTCACGCGCGCTGGGCATTCCGGTCGATAAAGTGCGTTCGATCCGCAAAACATCGCTCGAACCGGTCTCGCTCGAAACACCGGTCGGGCAGGAAGAAGACAGTCAACTCGGCGATTTTATCGAAGACTCGAAAGTGCTTGCCCCTTCCGATGCCGCCAGTCATCAGATGTTGCGGGAGCAGGTCGAGCAGGTGCTGAATCAACTCACCGAGCGTGAACGACGGGTGCTCCAGTTGCGTTTCGGTCTTGAAGATGGTCACAGTCGCACGCTCGAAGAAGTTGGCAAGGAGTTTGGCGTTACGCGCGAGCGCATTCGCCAGATCGAGGTAAAGGCGTTGCGGAAACTGCGCCATCCGCGGCTTGGCAAGAAACTGCGCGATTATCTTGAGTAGGGCACGCAACCGCTGATACGCAGTATCGAACGTTCTGCTGTTGCCTGTGGTGTGTCTGTGTACGATTTCGAGGAGCTCGACTTCTACGAGTTGCTTGGCGTTCCACGCTCGGCGTCACCAGACGAGATCAAACGCGCTTATCGGCGCGAGATCGCCAGATACCATCCTGATCGTTACGCTAATGCCGATCCAGCCGACCTCGAATATGCGCGTCGTCGCAGCCAGTTGCTGACAGAAGCATATGCCACGTTGAGCGATCCGGCAACGCGCAGCGCCTACAATCTCAACCGTCGCCGCTCAACTCGCGCAACGTCGCCGCGCCCCGCGCCGCCGCCACCGCCAGCGCAGCGTGATCATCAGGCAGAACTCTACCAGCAAGCACGCGATCACATCGATGCCGGGCGCTATGTTCAGGCAATTGCGGTGTTGCGCCAGTTGCACCAGATTAATCCTTTCTACCGCGACAGCGCTGAATTGCTGGCGAGCGCCAAGGCGCATCTCCGCGCTCGCGCGTCTGCACCGCGCCGCAGTACGCTACCGGGCACGCGACAGCGTTTGATCCTGGTCGCCGGTACGGTGGTGGTGCTTGTGATTGCTGGCAGTGCGCTCTGGTGGCCCGGCGAGCAGGAAGCACCGCGGTTCGTCGATGCCGGTCAGGGTATGGCAACCGTCGCGCCGACCATCGCCCTCTCGCCAGCGCCGGTTGCAACCATGCTGGCCATGCCGATGCAACCCCTACTCCCCTCACCAGCACCAGCGTCGCCGACCATCGTCCCGACACAATCCTCGCACGAGCCATCAACAACACCAATGCCAACAGACATTCCCCCGTCTCCGACCACAGAAGGCACGCTGCTGCTGCGCGACGACTCGTTCATCAAGGGATGGGCTTCGGAGCGCCGCACCTCCTGGAGTGTCGGACCGCGCAATGGACGATACCGCATCACAGCTGAAGCGCAGGTTGGGGTCATCTGGAGTTATCGCAGCGTTCCGGCAGACGATGTTAGCCTGACTGTCGATGTCGAAGTCGTCGACGGCGAAGGCGGCATTATTCTGCGTTTCCGTGACGAACAGAATTACCTGATCTTCACCGTTGCGCCGCAAACTGGGACCTTTCTCCTCGAACAGGTGCGTGGTGGGACGGCAACAGCCCTTGCCGTCGGCACACGCGACGACCTGCGTGCCGCCGATAGACGCTTCCGGATCAACGCCCGCATCAGCGATAATCAGATCAGGATTGTTGTCAATGACCAAGTGGCAGTTGAGACTAATGTCTCTTCTCTTCCAGCTGCATCGCGCTATGGGCTGGCAGTGGCTGCGCGTGATACGCGCGCCGAGGCATGGTTCGACAATCTGGAGATCCGGGCGTTGCCATAATGATGCGTTTTCGTCGTTGCAGTTCGAGATACTCTGGATATGCGCTGCGTCTCAGCCGATGTCTGCCGGTTCTGCTCATCATCACCGCAATATGCGTCGGAGCGTGCGGACAGGCGCGTGAGCCATTTGGCGGTACACTGCCGCTGGTCACATCCGATGGCGAACGTCTGCGCGCTGGTGGGCGCGACTTCGAGGTGCGCGGTGTCAACTATATCCGTCCGACCGGCGACGATGAGCGTCGCTGCTGGACGCTCCAGTTTGGCGCGGACGTCAACTGCCCGTGGCGTATGTCGGTGATCGAAGCCGACTTCGACGCCATGCGCGTGCGCGGGGTCAATACTGTGCGCATCTTCCTCAACTACTATGTCTTTGGAGGGCAGCGCGAAGCCGATGTTTCATACCAGAAGAGCGACGCGCTCCGTCATCTGGAGGAGTTTATCACAGCAGCGAACCAGCGTGGTCTGTATGTTCTGCCTGTGCTTCTCGTCGAATACCCACAGGACCGCTTCGGACCAGAGCATTATGAGCAGGCGCTAGAGTGGCATGTTCGTCCGCTGGTGCGCCATTTTGCTGGCAAACCTGGCATTCTCGCATGGGATCTATTCAACGAACCGGACATCGGCAGCCCAATTGATGAGCGTTGCTGGGACTGGGACAACGCTGATTTCCCGCTCTGTTTCCCGCTCGCCGAGGAGCGCCAGCGATTCGTGCGCGTCATTCACGATGAAGTGAAGCGTCTCGATCCGGAGCGCCTGACAACAGTGGGTATGGCGTTTGCGAAGAGTTACTTCGAGCCAGCTGAGGTAGCGATCCGCATGGCGGATGTGGTCGATTTCTACACGTTCCACTACTACGACAACGAACCCTACAACAGCGGACGCTACCGGCAGCACTGGTACTATGGCGAAGGGTTTCCTGCCGACCTGCGGCGCGCCATCGAGGAACTCCACGCGCTGGGGCTGCGGAAACCGGTCGTCGTCACCGAACTGGGCTTCCCGACCGGTCCGGGTACAACCCGCACCCTCGACGATCTTCGGCGCGACCAGAGAATTGCGCTCCAGACCATTCGCAACGCGCGCGGCGCCGGTGTCGTGCTCTGGTCGTTTCAATCGTCGCCAGAGGAGTTGCTCGGAGACCTGTTTGTGAGGTGAGAGGGTTGAAGGTTGAGGGTTGAAGGTTGCAAGGTTGAGGGTTGAAGATTGAAGGTTGAGAGTTGAGGGTTGAACGTTGAACGTACCGAATGTTGCACAGTGCGCCCCCGTCTCGCGCGCAGCGGGGCGGGGTGAACGGTGCACGGTGCGTGTTGCACGTTGCACGTTGCACATTGCACGTTGCATGTTGCACAGTGCGTCCCTATCTCGCGCGCAGCGGGGTTGAACGTTGAAGGTGGGAGGGTCGTAGCACGTGGAACGTTGAAGGTTGAACGTTGAACCCTCGGTTCGCTTATTTTCATGCAAGGCTTCCTGATGCCGTAAAACGGGGGCTTTCTCGCAGCCAGGTCGTTGTGCGTCACGTTGCGGATCGCATCAGGAAGCCATTCGTCAGAAAAATGAGCAAACAGTTAGGTTGAAGGTTGAACATTATCCGCTTCTCAGTTCCTGATTCCTGGTTCTCGGTTCTCAGTTCTCAGTTCTTGGTTCTCAGTTCCTAGTTCCTGGTTCTCCTATGTCCATATCCTGCATTATCATTGCTGGCGGAGCGAGCCGGCGAATGGGAACCGACAAGCGACGCCTGCGGTTGTGGGGCGAGCGCGGTCCGATGCTGCTGGAATATATGGTCACACGCGCATTGCGCTTCAGCGACGATATTATTGTTGCATTGAACGACCCGGAAGTCTGGAGCGGATTGCAGGCGCGTCTGGTGCGCGATGAAGTAGAGCAGAGCGGACCGCTCGCCGGGCTAGCCGCCGGTCTGGCAGTGTGTCGCCACGAATATGCACTGGCGCTGGCGTGTGACCTGCCGCTGGTGCAGGATGCATTGATCGACGCACTTCTGGCGTACCCGCGTCCCTACGATGCACTGGCACCGATCCGTCCCGACGAGGGCGCGCGCGCGCCGCGCAATCGGATGGCGGCGGAACCGCTCCTGGCGATCTACCGGCGCACGTGCCTCGCCGCAATCCGCGACTGCCTCCAGCGCGGCGCGCGCGCGCTCGTTGAACCGCTGGAGATGGTCGATGCCCGTTACCTGGCGCCAGACATCTGGCGCCAGTATGATCCGCATGGGGTATCATTCATCAATGTCAACAACCCGGAGGATGTCGAACGGGTGAAGATGATCATTGCCAGCAGTCCGAAATGCTGATGTCGAGAACAGTATGGGTGCAACCGGTTGCATCGGTCGCCGCAGCGTTAATCGGTGTAATTGGGGCGCTGGCACTGGTATGGGTCGTTCGGCGTGAACCGCTCGCGCTGCCGCCGCTGGCATACCTCGATGCACTGGGCGCGTTCTTTGCTCTGGCAACCTGGAGCGGGGCGCTGCTCTGGTTGTTGCTGCGCGCGACGGCGCAGACGTGGCGCTTCTGGCTGACAGTGTTGCTGTTGACTGTTGCCTTTCTGACGTCGCTGACGCCGCTGGTGATTGCAGTGTATGCGCTGGTTGGACTGCTGATTGTGCTTCCTGTCTGGCGCACCGCCGTCACTCGCCGCGCTGCTGCATATCCGTTGCTGGCGGTTGCGGCGCTGGCGGTGGGGTACGGCGCACTAGCGCTACGCGGCGGGTTGCGATTCGATGCGCCGCTTGCAGGCGCTGCGCTCGACTCGTTCGTTTTCTGGTTTGTGCTGCTGGCGGCAACGCTCCCGATCCTGCCGTTCGATCCCCGTCCGACCGACACCAACGACGCACGGGAACAGGCGCTGCGGTTGTTCGCCTTCGCCTGGCTCTATCCGCTGGCACGCCTCTACACCCTCAGCCCCTGGAACGAAGGATGGTCGTTTGCGACATTGATCGCTGGCGGCGGAGCGCTGCTCTGGCTGTCGTCTGGCGCACTAACGGGGGATACCCGTCGGGTCCGTATCGAACGCAACCACCGCCGGTTGCTTGCCGTGGCGCTGACCGGCATCGGTTTGAGCAGCGGCGCGGGGCTGGCTGCCGGATGCTACGCCGTGCTGGTCTACACGCTGCTCGCCGTTGTCGATAGCAATGACGGGCAATCAATCTCTTCACAATCCTCCTTTTCTACACCCGGCATCCCGCCATCAGCACCGGTGTGGCTCATCTCCGGCGCCTTCCCGCTGACTGCGCCGTTCATTACCACCTGGATGCTCATCGGAGCTGGTGCGGCGGGCGGGGTGACGATCCTGGCTGCGGTTGCCTGGTTCACGGCGCTGATCGGCGCGCTGCCGGTCGTGATCGACTCGCCTGCCGTTGCGTCCCGTCGTCTCTGGATCGGCGGCGGGATCAGTCTGGCGCTTGGCGTTGCATCGCCGCTGGTTGTGCACCTGTTCATTCAACCGATCATCGAGCAGTTGCAGGGCGGGCTGAGCGTCTACGGCGATGTCAACGTCTGGACGTGGGTGGGACTGGCGATGGTCAACTCAGCGCGCACTGGCATCACGGCACTGCCAACGATTGGCGCTGCCGGGCTAATGATCGTGCTGAGCGCACTCGTCTATCTGCTGGCGCGGCTGCTTAGAGTGACCCTGCCAGCAACCGCTGCCAGCGCCGACAGCCCATCATACGACGACGTGGTGCACTATCTTCGCCACGCCGTTCCCTGGCTGGGCGAACCGACAGCGAAGGCATCCGACCATGACACTCGCTGAACTCCTCTCGTTCTTGGGGCTGGCCTGGTCGCGGTTGCTGATCTTCCCCGGCGGTTTGTGCGCATTTGTTATTGTATGGCTGGTCGGGTTCCTTGAACAACGGCGCGCCCTACCGGGCACGGGCGCCGCAACGCTGCGCGGTATGGGCGCAGCCGCGCTGCGCGCCCTACCCGGTCCTTCGCCGCTCGCTGCAAGCGCTGTTGTGCTACCCTGGCTTGGCGTGGCGCTCCTGCCGCTGCCGCTTGCCGCGCCGCTCTCGCGCCCGGTCGATCTGGTCGTTATCATGGCGCTGCTGGAATGGCCGCGCCTGCTGGCGATCTCTGTCGATCTGCATACTGGCGAACGCTTGCGGGGTATGCAGCGACTGGCTGCGGCGCTGAACGGCTATCCCCCGCTGGCGCTTGCGCTGATTCTGACCGCAGAGGGAACAGGAACACTGGAGAGTTCAGGGTTGCTGCGCATACCCGAAGGTACACCCGCACTCTGGTGGTTCTGGATCGGCGTCGGAGCGTTGATGCTGACGTTGCTGCCACTGATCGAAGCAGGACCGTTCGCGCTTGATGCGCCCGATGACCTTCGCTTCAGCATGCGGTTGCGCGCGCTGGGGATCGTCCTGATTGCAGCGTTGCCCGGCATCGCACTGCTGACGCGCGGCGACGGCAACGAGGACTGGTGGCGCATCGCGCTGCCGCCGCTGGCGCTCACTAGCGCGATCTGGCTCGTTCATCGTAGCACGCACCATCACTCCGCTCAACGATGGGCGCACGTCTACCTGATTCTCGATGTTCTGCTGGCACTGGCGCTGCTGGCAGCGGGGTTGCTGGCGTTGCGGGAGCGATGGGCATAGTGGGCGGCCCAAACACAGCATTCATCCGATAATGGTCTCTGTATTCCAGACGGGCCGCCTTGTATCGGAATATGCAGGCACAGGTGAATGAACGTAACCAGAAGGTGTTCGCGTCAACTGGCGTTGCACCGCTACCGAAGCGATAATATTTAGCTAGCCAGTATTCAACCCGTTGTGTAGATTGACAGCCAGTCAGATCTAAATGATCAACGTCGTCGCGTGCTGGATATCCGGTTCTTCACGCAGACGCGCCATAACATGCGGCGGCACCGGGTCGTCCAGGCGCAACACCATCATTGCCTGCTCGCGCGGTGCCAGGCGCCCCACATCCATGCTGGCAATGTTGACATCGGCTTCGCCCAGGAGGGTGCCGACCTTGCCGATCATACCGGGGCGGTCACGATGATAGGTAAAGAGCATCGGACCTTCAGGCACAAACGTGACCCAAAAACCGTCGGCTTCGACGACGTGCGGTTCACCGCGCAGAATTGTTCCGGCAAACTCGCGCGCTCCATCGCTTGTCTGGGCGCGCAGCACCAGCAGCCCGGAAAAGTTTCCTGCATCCTCGGTTGAGAACTCCGTCAATTTCAACCCCAGTTCGCGAGCCAGCAGCGGCGCGTTGACCGGCGTGACGCGCTCTTCGCGGGTTGTGGCGAGCAGCCCTTGCAGGACTGCCAGGCGCACTGGCGTGGTATCGACGGTAGCCAGTTCACCGCGATACTCGATCTCGAAGTTGCGCACCGGATCGCGCACCAGACCGGCGCAGAGCATTCCCAGGCGTCGCCCCAGATCGACATAGGGCGCAACCAGACCGCGATGCTCTGGCGGAATGTAGGGGGCATTCACGGCATAGTGCGGCGACCCGCCCGCCAGCGCCACCAGAACTCCCTCGGCGACATCGACGCCAGTCAATGCCTGCGCTTCGACGGTGGATGCGCCCAGATGGGGGAGGGTGATCACGCGCGGATGACCGACCAGCGGATTGCCGACCGGCGGTTCAGTCGAGTAAGTATCGAGCGCAGCTCCGGCGAGATGCCCGCTCTCAATGGCTTCGAGCAGCGCCGCCTCGTCCACGACGCCGCCGCGCGCGGCGTTGATCAGGTACGCACCGCGTTTCATCTGCGCCAGACGCGCTGCATCGATCATGTTACGCGTGGTATCGATCAGCGGCACATGCAACGAGACAATATCCGCCTGTGCCAGTACTTCCTCGAGCGGTGCAAGGGTCACGCCGAGTTGGGCAGCGCGTTCAGTGGAGACGACCGGATCGTAGGCGATGACGTACATTTCCAGCCCACGCGCGCGACGTGCGACCTCGGCGCCGATCCGACCCAACCCAATCAGACCCAACGTCTTGTTGCGCACCTCGAAACCCATGAATCGGTTGCGCTCCCACTTTCCTGCCACGACTGAACTGTGCGCCTGCGGGATATGACGCGCCAGACACAGAATGAGTGCAATTGTCAGTTCTGCCACGGCGACGCTGTTCGAGGCAGGAGCGTTGACAACCATAATGCCCTGGCGGGTGGCAGCTTCGAGATCGATATTATCGACCCCGGTTCCGGCGCGCCCAACGACGCGTAGACGGGTTCCTGCCATCAGTACGTCAGCAGTGACTTTGGTGGCGCTGCGAACGATGAGCGCATCGTATTCGGGAAGAATGGCGATCAGACCGGCCTTGTCCAGGTCGGTGCGCACATCAACATGTGCCGCGGCACGGAGACGGGCAAGCCCTTCTTCGGCAATTGGCTCAGTCACAAGAATGCGGTCCATTGGCGCTGTCTTTGCTTCCTGGAGGTATGCAAAATCACAATCACCTCAACGGTGAGACAGTCGCCACGCTGCGACAATGCGACATTATAACACACATGCCGCGTTGCATTATGCCCTTTTCGTTGCCTGGCAAGCATTTCAACCAGCACCGTCAACGCCCGTTGCTGCGTAGCGCGGGCAATCCATCCAGAACGCTTCATCAGTCAGCGCCGGAATAGTACAGACCAGAGCGCACGATTTAACGCTCCTGCCTCCGCCGCGCAACGCCCGATTACGGTACAATGTATAGAGACGTGAACGTAATATTGCGTGTCGAGTGGTCTGGAGAAGGGAAACATATTCATGCATTCGCGGTTTGCTCTGCTGATCATCGCGCTGCTCTTGAGCGCATGCACGCTGCCATCGTCATCGAACCCGACACCAACGCTGGCGCCCGGTGCCGAAGAGTTGCTCGGCGCTCCGACGGCAACCTCCGTTCGCCCGACAGCAGCGCCAGCCTCCACTGCTGCGCCTGCTCCATCGCCCGCCCGGTCTGCTGCGCGCTATGAGACTGCCCCCTGCGAGTTTCCCGTGCCTGCTGGAGTTTCAGTCGAATGCGGCTGGCTGAGCGTTCCTGAGAATCGTGCGAGACCTGAGAATGGACGCGAGGTACGGTTGCATGTGGCGATCTTCCGCAGCACGCGCCCCAATCCGCCCCCCGATCCGATTGTCTACCTGGAAGGTGGTCCTGGCGTCGATGCGCTGGAACGCCTGCCGCTGGTGTTCGATCTCTGGTTTCGACCGTTCCTGGCAAACCGCGACTTTATCCTGTATGATCAGCGTGGCGCTGGCTATTCAACCCCATCGCTCGCCTGCCCTGAATTGACGCAACTCAGTTTCGACATGCTGCCGATGGATATTCGCGCTGATGAAAGTTCGCGTCTCTGGAAAGAAGCGGCGCTCAAGTGCCGTGCGCGCCTGGTTGCCGAGGGCATTGACCTGAAACAGTACAATTCTCTGACCAACGCCGCTGATTTGGAAGACCTACGTCTGGCGCTTGGCTATGAGCAGTGGAATCTGATCGGCAGTTCGTATGGCACACGCCTGGCATTGACAGCGATGCGCGAGTATCCGCAGGGTATTCGCAGCGTGGTGCTCGACTCAACCCGCCCGCTGCAGATTAATGAGTCGCAGACGCCTGCTGACGCCGAGCGCGCATTTCAGACGCTGTTCCGCGGGTGCGCTGCCGATCCGATCTGCAATGCAGCGTATCCCAATCTGGAACGGGTGTTCTATGATCTGGTCGAACAACTCAATACGAAGCCGGTGACGCTTCCCGGTGTCGATCCCTTCACTGGACACACCTACCAGGTGCTGATCAACGGTGATACGATGATTAGTACCCTGTTCCAGGCGATGTATTCGACCGAGATTATTCCGCTGCTGCCGCGCGCGATCTACGATGCGTCGCGCAAGGGGGACTTTGATCTGTGGGTGCGTCTGATTATGAACAATGTCTCCCAGAGTGACTACCTCAGTTACGGGGTGATGTATTCAGCGCGCTGCTACGATGAAATTCTCTTTGAGACGCGAGAAGATATGGCGCGCGCGGATGAAGCTTTTCCGCATCAGCAGAATGTGTTTGATATGGCGTCGTTCTGGGACATCTGCGACGCATGGGGTGTGGGATCGGCGCCGCCGGTTGAGAATCAGCCGGTACGCAGTGCTATTCCCACGCTTATCCTTGCTGGCACCTACGATCCAGTGACGCCGCCGGACGACGGCAGAGCGGCGGCTGCTACGCTGCAAAATAGTTTCTTCTTCGAGTTTCCCGCATCGGGGCACGGCGTCATTCTCGACGGCGGTTGCCCGCTCAGCATCGCGTTTGCGTTCCTCGATAACCCGCGACGCAAACCGGACGCGACATGCGTGGCGCAACTGGAGGGTCCTGCGTTCGATGTTGAAGGCGCAGCCGTGCGACTGATCCCTTTCCGTGATAGTGAACTGGGGATTTCTGGAGTGTGGCCCCAAGGATGGACGAACTTCGGTCGAGGGATTTATGGTCGTCCGTCAGGTGATGCGGCTATCGTTCAGATACTGACGCTGGGATCCGCGCTTGAAACGCTTGTAAGCCTGAGCAGTCGCTTCAATCTGGATCGTGAGCCGGAAGCGGCGGGTGAATACGTAAGCGAGCGTTACACGTGGCAACTCTACACATCGACTATTCGAGGACAACCGACCGACATTGCACTTGCGGAAGATGGGGGACGATCCTTATTGGTGATGTTGATCAGCGACAAAGGCAACCGTGACGAATTGTACAACAAGGTGTTCATCCCTTCGCTTGATGCTCTGCGTGTGATCAGGTCACCACAGTAGGGATGCAGCGCTGCCGTGCCCCTCAGTGCGCCACTGCACTACACCATCGGGGCGCTGCGCCGCAGTGCCCCTACTACTCGTACCGCAACGCCTCGATTGGCAGGAGCAGCGCCGCGCGCCGCGCTGGATAGTATCCGAAGCCGACACCGATAGCGCATGCGAAGATCAGCGCCAGCGCCACGGCAACCCACGAGATCGATACACTCAATCCGGCTGCCACACCCACCAGCACCACCAGACCAATCGCGCCGCCAACGCCAAGCAGACTGCCAGCGACGCTGATCGCAACTGCTTCAAGCACAAATTGACTCAGCACATCACCATCGGTTGCACCGAGCGCCTTGCGCACGCCGATCTCGCGGGTGCGTTCGGTGACTGCCACCAGCATGATGTTCATAATACCAATGCCACCCACTACCAGGCTGATACCCGCCACCAGCGCGATAAAGCCGGTAATTGCACCGTTGATACCTGCCAGCACGCTGAGTGCCTGGGTCGGCAGGTTCAGGCGAAAATCGTCGATTGCACCTTCAGGCACGTTGCGGGTAGCGCGCAGCGTCGCTCGTACCAGCGCCTCGCCACGCGCAACTTCCTGTTCACTCTGCAAACTGAGCAGAATGCTGCTCATTTGCAAACCGCGCCCCGGAAGATCCTGACTCCCGGCGATGCGCAACCGCGCTGTGCTGACTGGTACCAAGATGCGCTGGTCGGACGAGAAGGGTCCGCCGAGCTGTCGCAGGACACCGACGACCTGGAGTGGCTGCCCATTCACCTCTATCGTCCGTCCGACGGCATTCTTCACGTTCTCTTTACCGAATAGATCCTCCGCGACGAGTGCGCCAAGGACTGCCACCCGTGCTGCCTGCCGGTCATCTTCGTCAGTTAGAAAACGACCGTACTGAACTGGCACAGTCTGGATAAACTGGTATTCCTTTGTCGTTCCGACGATCGTTGTGTTGGCAAAAGAACTTCCAGAGCGCGCCTGGACACGGAGGGACACTTCAGGCGCAATGGTGCGAAAGACATCGGGATGACGGGCAACCAGTTGCTCAAGTGCACGGTAGTCCTGGATCGAGAGCAGACCGTATCCGGGAACATCACGTGCGCCACGCGCCTGGGGGTCACCGGGTAGCACCGCAATGCGGCGAGTGCCCAGATCGACAAAGCGCTCGAAGACCTGGCTTTGCAGCGTGTTGCCGAGCGATAGAACGGCAACCAGGGTGGCAGAGCCGATGATGATCCCTAGCATCGTCAGTAGTGAGCGAAACTTGTTCGCCCGCAGGCTATCTATTGCCATGAGTACGAATTCTTTGAACACGGGTATCTACTCCTGTTCTGGCTTGAGAACTGGTACTGGCACTGGTGCCATCTCGCGCACTGGCAGTTCGAGTTCTTCCAGCGCGAGATTGACGTGATAGTATTCCTGCAAGATATTGTCAGCAATCCGTCCGTCACGCAGCCCGATCACCCGGTCCATCTGTTTGCCGATCTCTGGATCGTGCGTCACGATCACAATCGTAATGCCCTGCTCGCGGTTCAACTCGCGGAAGAGCGCCATAATCTCTGCACCGGTGCGGGTATCGAGCGCGCCGGTCGGTTCGTCGGCGAGCACCATCGACGGGTTGCCGACCAGCGCACGGGCAATGGCGACACGCTGTTTCTGCCCGCCCGACAACTCGTTTGGACGGTTGTGGAGTTTTGTTCCTAATCCTACTGCCTCCAGCGCCTGACGCGCGCGCTCCTCGCGCTCGCGCGCACCGACACGCCCGTAGACCAGCGGCAGTTCCACATTCTTCAATGCTGTAAGCCGTGGCAACAGGTTGAAGTTCTGGAACACGAACCCTAGTTTTTGATTGCGCACCCGCGCCTGCTGCACGCGGTCCAGTTTGCTGACATCCTGCCCGTCGAGCCAGTAGGAACCAGATGTTGGCACATCAAGCAGCCCCAGTATCGTCATCAGGGTGCTTTTGCCACTCCCGGACGGTCCCATAATGGCGACCATCTCGCCGCGATGGATTTCGAGCGACACATCATCGAGAGCGCGGAAGCGATTGCCACCGGTGACGAATTCCTTTGTCACATGTTCAACCCGTACCACCGGCTCGGTCACGTAGTCGATTACCTCGACCGGCGTTATGTACTCAGTTTCAGTATTCACTGCGATTCTCCTCTTCTCGAAAATCCCGCACAGGTTCTTTTTTTGAGCAACTATTCCACTCTTGCCCGCGCAGGCTTTGCCTTGCATAACCGAAGGCTCTAGCCCTACGGCCAGAGTTAATCTTCATAGAACCTGTGCAGTGCGCTTCTTATTACAGGCGAGGATTGTTACGTACCAGGCAGAAACACCTGCTGCCCTTCATTCAATCCCTTAATAATTTCGATCCGATCACTGGTGCGAATGCCGGTTTCGACCGGTTGCGCAACCAGCGTGATGCGTCCGTTATCGTTGACAACAACATCAACTACGGTCACTCCGTTTTCCTCACGAACCGCCTGAATTGGGACGCTGAGCACATTTTCGCGCTTTGCGGTGATGATGGTTGCGCTGGCGGTCATTCCTGAACGCAGCGGACGGTCACCTTGCTCGACTTCGAGTTCGACTTCGTATGCAGTCACGTTGCGCTCATTGGTCGCCTGTGGCGCAATACGCTGCACACGACCAATCTGCGGCGGTGGACCGAGTGCATCGATCAGCACTTCGACGTCCTGACCAGGCGCAACCCGCGCGACATCTACCTCATCAACGGTGACCGTCACCTTGAAACGACTTACGTCAATCAGCGTCAGAACCGGACCCTGGGTGACCTGTTCACCCGGCGCAACATTGATACGCGCCACAACACCATCGAACGGCGCCGTCAGGGTCGTATCGTCGAGCCGGATCTGTGCCAGATCGAGTTGTGCCTGCGCCTGTGCAACCCGCGCCTGGGCGCGCGCCAGATCGGTCGCGCGCGGGTCGGCGGTGAGGCGCGCAAGGTTGGCTTCAGCAGCAGCCAGGTTCGCCTGCTGAGCTGCCAGGGCACCCCGACGCTGATCACCGAGCAGGCGGGCAAGATCGGCTTCCGCCTGTGCCAGAGCAGCGCGCGCAGCGGCAATGCGGTCGGGGTTAGGATTAAGCAGCGCATCAAGGTTCGCCTGCGCTGCGGCAACCCGCGCTTCAGCTTCTGCCAGACCGGTAATCTCATTCTGGCGTGCCGTCTCATATGCGATACGTGCCTGATTGAGCGCCAGTTCCGCATCTGCAAGCGCGCGCTCTGCCTGAGCGAAGGCATCGGCATAGGCACGTTTGCCCGCGTCAGTGAGTGGCGCGCCAGTCAATGGATCTTTACCGTCTGCCTCGACTCGCGCCAGATTGTCGCGTGCGGCTGCGAACGCCATTTGTGCATCACGCAGCCGATTGGCACGCTCAAAGACCTGACGTTCAGCGTCGAGTTTGGCGGCAGAAAGAGCGTTACGCTGCCGGTCGAGGGCTGCCTGCGCTTCGATAAGCGCCGAGCGTGCAGCAGTCAACTGATCATTGTTGGGGGTGCCCTGCAACGCATTGAGTCGAGCGCGTGCCTCTTCCACACGAGCGCGGGCTGCGGCAATATCCGCCTCCGTCACACTCCCGGTTGTTTGCACCAGCGCCGCGCGCGCCGCCTCAACCTGAGCGCGCGCCTGCGCAATCTCCTCTGGAGTGGCGCCTTCCAGCAGTTGCTTCAGTTCGGCTTCCGCCTGTGCCAGTGCAGCACGCGCGGATGCCACCTGAGCTGCCGCTTCGCGATTGTCGAGCCGGATCAACGGAGTTCCAGCCAGAACGCGGTCACCTTCAGCGACTAACACTTCGGCGACGCGACCAGGAATGGCGAAACTCAGCGCCGCTTCTCGACGTGGCTCGATGCGTCCTGTAGCATTAATGCCAGCGATGAGCGTATCGCGGGTGACGGCGATCGGCGTACCGCCCTGAAGCGGATTGACGCTACCAGTCAATCGCGGCGCAACAAGCGTCGCTATCACGGCAATAATCAATACTGCCGCAATCATCACCGGAACCGGTAATCGGGGAAGGCGAAGTTTCGATTGTGTCTGTGGCACAGACGTCATAGTGATCTTTCTCCTTGAGAAAACGTGATCCCGTCCTTCCATACCGATGCAGGAAGGTCTTCAGAATGACGTATCTAGTACGTTCGTCTAACGCACTGCAGCGCCGTAGAGGAACAGATCGACCAGCGTTTCGGCAGAAAAACGGTCGGTTGAGATTGCCTGATATATCTCGCTGTGCTCAGGCACTACTGGCGGCGCTATCTGGCGCTGGAACCCTTCCATCAAACCAAGGAATAGCATTGCCAGATCATGAGCACTGTGCCTTGTTAGTTCACCGTTGTCGAGACCCTGCTGCATCACTTCACGCAGCGGTTCAACCATATATCGCCTGAATGCATCCGCCAGGCGCTGCTGACGTTCCGGGCTGAGATGTTCGCGTGCCTGATGACGCATCATGCGCGTGTCGCCGTTCGGTTCGTTCAGCAGTACCTGCGCCAGTGCGACCAGACGCCCGCGTGTATCCGACTGTTCAGCAATGGCACGTCGCATAGTCCCATGCATATCTGCCAGCATATGGATGGCAACCAGGACGAACAACTCTTCCTTGTCGGAAAAGTGATAGTACAGCGTCGGCTTGGTTACATCGGCAGCCTGCACAATATCGTTGATCGACACAGCACTGTAGCCGCGCTGCATGAAAAGCCGCGTTGCCGTCATCAGGATGCGGGCTGCAGTGGGACCATACATTGGTTCGTTGTTAATATCTTGCATCTGAAATCAATTGCGCTTCAAAACAGATCTCTGATCGTATCGGCGCACTCCTTTCCACGCTTCATTGTACTCCCTTACCGAACGGTCAGGAATAGTCTACCATGGTGTACAGCATTTGTCAATGATCTGCAACGATTTTGCAAAAATCTGTAAATCCGGTCACGCCCGCGTAGGCGGGCTTTGTCTTGGAGAGCCGAAATAGAACATGGATCGGCACAGAGATTGCTTGATGAATGGCACACGGATGGGCACGGATGTGACAGATGAGCACGAAAAATATCCGTGGCAATCCGTGGTTTCTCCACAAAGAGCACGCGGATCGGCACGGATGGTGATGGTTTTGAGATCAAATCCGCCATAGCCCGCGCAGGCGGGCTTTGCATTCCATGCAACGCTCGCCTTAAAAACAGCAGCGATCCCATGGATCGCCACTGTTGCTGTTATCACCCACTAGACAGGAAGCGTCTTACTCACGTTCGCTCTGAGGAATGAGGACATCCCACCAGACGCGACCGGTGCGTTTTTGCATCAGATCGACGTGGATATGTTTCAGTTCAGTGTACGCCATCAACCCGTAGATGCCATGCTCGCGCCCGATGCCGCTCTGCTTGTAGCCGCCAAACGGCGCACGCGGAAGAATAATATGATGATCGTTGATCCAGACGGTGCCAGTGCGGATGCGTTTGGCTACCTCGATGGCACCCTGCAAATCGCGTGACCAGATAGCAGCGCCAAGACCGTAGCGACTGGCATTCGCCAGTTCGATAGCTTCGGTCACCGTGCGGTATGGAATAACCGAAAGTACCGGACCAAAGATCTCTTCCTGTGCCAGGCGCGTTCCGTTCAGCACATTGGTAAAGATCGTCGGTTCGATAAAAGGACCACGCTCGAACCCTGGCACGCGCACTCTGCGCCCCCCCGTCACCAGACGGGCACCCTCGTTCTTGCCAACCTCAATATACTCTTCGACGATCCGACACTGCGCTTCGGAAACGAGCGGACCCAGGTCGGTTTCCAGATCGAGGGGATCACCGATCCGCAACGAGCGGGCGCGCGCCACCAGGCGCTCGAGAAACTCATCGTGCAGGCTTTCCGGAACCAGACAGCGGGTTCCGGCTTCGCAACTCTGCCCACCATTGAAGAAGACGCCAAACAGGACGCCATCGGTCGCCAGTTCGAGATCGGCATCCGGCATAACCAGACTGGGTGACTTGCCGCCGAGTTCGAGGGTTAGCCGTTTGATCGTGTCGCTCGCCAGGCGCATGATGTGCCGCCCAGTCTCAGTCGATCCAGTAAACGATACCTTGTCCACACCGGGGTGACGCGCCAGCGCGTCGCCGACTTCCGCTCCTGGGCCAGTCACAACGTTCAACACACCGCGCGGCAACAGTCCTGCCTCGTGGATCAACTGCGTCAGCCTCAGCGCCGTCAGTGGGGTGTAGGACGCTGGTTTGAGAACGATAGTGTTTCCAGCAGCCAGCGCTGGAGCGATTTTCCAGATCGTCATAAGAAGCGGGTAGTTCCACGGAACGATCTGACCGCACACACCGATCGGCTCGCGCCAGACAAAGTTCCAGCTGACAGAAGGGACATCGGTCCACGGCAGCGGCTCGTAGGGATGGATGGTCGCCAGTTCAGCGAAGACGCGCAGATGCTCGACCGACCAGGGAACGTCGACGAACGTTGTCTTGCGCAGCGGCGCGCCAAGGTTGCGTGTTTCGAGTTCTGCGAATTCGGCAGTGTGTTCTTCAATCAGATCCGCAATTGCATTGAGGATGCGTGCGCGTTCGTGCCCTGGCGTGTGGGGCCACGGTCCATGGTCGAAGGCTTCGCGCGCAGCGGCGACCGCACGATCAACATCGGCAGCGGAGCCGCGCGCGACCCGCGCCATTGGTCGCCCCAGCGCTGGCTCGTTGACCGGCATTGTGCCCCCTTCGGCATCGACCCAGGATCCATCGATATACAACCCGTAGCATGGGAGATCCTCGTTGACACGATCGTCCATGACCTTCCTCCTGGAAGTGTGTGCGTTTCATGCCGCTTTGCGTCATCATACCATGAAAGACACAAAGGGGAAAGGTATGATCGGGGTCGGGGTATATCAAGGCGACACTCACAGGTCAGTTCCAACGTCGCAGGCGCCTGAAGAGTCACTAGCGAGCGGTCGCGCTGAAAATGGGACGCGACGCCGGTACGTGGATCGACCACAACAACGTCGACAATACCGTGCGCCAGATAGAACGGCGCTCCATCCGGTCCCAGGTCTTTGTCCTCGTATCCAGCAGTTGCCGCCTCCTCTGGCGAATATACGCGCCTTCGTCGTCGGGCGTCAGGCAGGCACGACGCCACCGCGCTACCCGACCGCTTGCGGGAGCGTCTACAACGGTCCGGTTTCCGCTGCTATCGCCAATGCACTCGACACTGCACTACGCTAAGCGATGTCGGTGGAAGGCGCATTTACTGTTGCTGATCTGATCGCAAGATAGAGACCTGTCTGGACGCGAACCAGCAGGAATGAGGACCAGAAACCAAAAACCATGAACTGGAAACTAATACCTCGTTATATAAGATTTTGCGCTTTTTGGCCTGGGATGGTATCCTGTGCGAC
>JAGHYV010000184.1 GCA_017743475.1 Roseiflexus sp.
CTGAAACGCAAAGAGTGTTTTGAAAATCAAAGTAAACCTTGATGAAGTCTAGTAAAAAGAGAAACGGCAATTTGACCGGCAAACCCCAATGATTCCCATTGCAAGCCCATAAAGAGGGTGTAAGCCAGGAGAATCATAAAGCCGCCGAAGTAATAGGCGAGAGAAACAAAATTCAGACCCTTGCGCTGTTCCGGGGCAGTCTGCACCTGCTCTTCTCTAGACCCGGTGGCTTCGATGTATGACCGTATGTTCGCTAGTTGCTCAGGAGTGATTAAGCCTTTCTCTACCCACTGCTCTAGGTCAGCCAGTGTGAAATGCACTGGAGTGGTTGGCATAGAGCCTCCTTGAAAGCGAGCGCCCCCACGATGTGCGGCTGAGCCGCAGCACCGGAGCGAGCACAGTAAGCGGAGCGGGTTGGCTTTGAATGCCTGGATGCGCGCATTTAGCTGATCAATGCGCAGCGCGATGTAGTATGACAAGCCACGCGCCCCTCTGTCGCAGGAGGTACGCCGGGTGTCACCCTGTCCAGGTAGTCTGCTGTGATGGGGTTTGCGCTCTGCCGCGTCGTTGCCCGCAGTTGCCGTTTTTTGCAATGTGCCGCTTGTATCTCATCAGGATTGAACGGGTTGCGGCTCTCCGGCGATCATTGTACCTCTTTCCATCACCAAGCGCAACGCGGCGACACGGCTGACTTTTCTACCTGCACCTGCTGCTGCCCCGTTGTGCTAACCAGGGGTTTGGGCATAAGTCGCACGCGGAGTGCGTTGGATCGGCGTCGGGCGCAGACGCGGGTCAAACGCTGTGCGGCTTTTTTTCGACCAGATTCCCTGTCACATACCTTGGTACAGATCGCCATTCGTCTCGCTCGTATGAATCTACGAGTTCCTGCTCTTCTGGTTCTCGTTTCGCTTCATGGTTCATTGTCTTCATTTCCCCAAATACTTCCTGGTTGCCGTGCGACTATCATTCGATTGCCTGTCACTATCACCCGCGCCAGCCTGCCGCCAGCAACGGAACCCCGGCGTACAGCGGCGCAATCAACTGCAACCGGATCAGACCCTGAGCGAAGGCCGCTTCAATCGAAGTGTCCTCGCGCGCAGCGAGAGCTTCATAGAACCCCTTGGCGAAGGCAATTGCAGCTCCGACGCTGACTTGGCCACGCATGGCGATCAGGTACGGCTCGCCGCTGCCGGTTGCGTTCGCGGCGTAGGCCGAGTCGCAGGCGCTGAGCAGGACGCAGCGGAGGCTGGGCGTGGCACGCACCATTTCAGCCAGCAGCGGGTAGGGGAGTTTCCAGCCGCGTCCCCCCTCACCGTCATCGAGCAGGATGCCATCAACTACGCCATGGGCGAAGATATGCAGATAGCGCGGGCGACACTGAACCAGCGCGCGCTGCACGTCCTCCGGAGTCGCCAGCGGCATAACGTCGAGACGGAAGCGGTCGGGATAGGGCGCAAGCGCCTCGCGCAGCGCACGCATATCGCGTTCCCAGCACAGCGGCACGCTGCCGGTCGGTGCAGCATACACCGCCAGCACCGTCGCGGGTTCAGCGCGTGCCACAGGTTGCAGCGCATTGTTGAGCACAGTTGCATCACCGCCGCCTTCGGCGTGCGCCGAACCGATGTAGGTGCGGCGCGCTTTTGCCGGTGGCGGCGTAACGCTGCTGCCCTGGTTCTCCACCCGCGCGTCACCGCCGCCCTCGGCGTGCGCTGAACGCCGGTAGAGCCGGTCGGCATCAGGCAGCGCGGACGGCGTTGCCTCGCCCACTCCCTGATTGCGAACGCTGGCAGCGCCGCCGCCTTCGGCATGCGCCGAGTCCAGGTACACCCGCGTATCGTCCGGTAGCACGTCGCCGACCGGCATGAAGCCGTACTGATCCTGCAATGTCACAATATCGAGCGCGTACAGGAAGGCGCGCTGCGCCACGCCGGGAGTCGCACCGGCAGGCACGATATGGGCATTGACGTATTCCTCGCCGGCCCGCACGGCGCGATCAAACGACATACACCCATCGCGCCGTTCGCGCCCGCGCCCTTCGGGATACTCCCGGTCCAGGCCGACGCCGGCAGCGAAACCGGTACACTCGACCGGCAGGTAGAGCCGGGGAACCTGATCGCGCAGCTGCTCGAAGTCAGTGAGCAGACCCCGCTCGAACGCCGACATGCCTTCACCATGCGGTTGTCGGAGCGTTCGTCTGGTAGAAACAGCAACAAAGGCATGCCCTTCCAGCACAATCAGCAGCGGCACAAGATCGTGCGCCAGGCAGACGGCGCAGAAGAGGAGCGAGAGGTCGAGGAAGGTGCCGCGCTTCTCAGCCAGAATGGTGTCGATGGTGCGGACCGGCTGGCGCGCCTCAATTTCCAGATCAGGCGGCTGGACATCACAGGTAATACCCTGGTCGCGCAGCAAATTGTAGAGTTCGCGCAACAGCGCTTCGACGCCCTCCTGGTGCAGCAGGTCGAGGCAGTTGATCGCAGGCGGCAGGCGCAGCGCAGGCGGAACCGCGCGCGGGATGAAGCGCGCCAGCACGCGCGGTTCGGTTGTGAAGCATTCATAGGAGCGTGGCATATCGTGCATCACTCATCGGTCACTTCAACGTTTCCACGGGCAATACGTTGTCCGGTATCTCAACACGTGCGTGGCGCGTGGTCATTTCCACATCTCCGCGTCTCCACGTGCATTAGACCGGCTCACGCGGAGACGCGGAGCACGCGGAGGGATGGCGCGCCAGGCGCCCGCTGCCAGCGGAGTGCGGGCTGATAAAGATCGAGCATTGCGATGTGCAGAATGATTGAACCACCTGCATCCTGGGTGCGCGGGCGTCCGGCTGCGCGGGCGTCCGGGTGCACGGGCGTCCACGCCCGCATGAGGAGACTGCGGGTTGATAAAGATTGAGAATTTACAGCAGTTCTCAGATACATTGATCGTCCAGGTCTGCCGTGTCGCACGAGACGCCCGCTTCCGGCGTGTAGACCGAAATTGATTTCGGTCACCACGTGGGGCGTGCGACTCTGGGGATGTTCAACCCCGTCCATTGGGTTCAACCTTTACGAGAAATGCTATAAACCAGTATGCGCCTCTTGCCGTCGGGGTGAACCCTTCGGCTATCCAGGTCGAAGCCCGCCTGCGCGGGCGATTCCAGCCACAAAACGTCATCCGTGCCGATCCGTCGTATCCGTGCCAATCCGTGTTCTATTCCAGCCTCCAGGTCAAAGCCCACCTGCGCGCCACACGAACTCCAACAGCGACCCTCTCTTCTCTCGCCCCTCGCCTCTCC
>JAGHYV010000066.1 GCA_017743475.1 Roseiflexus sp.
TATCAACTGATTAAAATCTTCTCGATCTAACCTGAAATTCTTGGTTGTCTTGATATCTATAATCGCGTTGTCAATTACCAGATCGGCATCTGCACCCCCAACAAGAGAAGAGGCCTCGCCAAAGGTAGGATTCAGCAAGCAAAGGCAGTAAGCTTTGAAGAATTGGGAATCGATGAGAGAAATAAGCTTAAGCAAGTCATCCATATCTTCTTTATGAACATCACCCAGATTCTTATCCACAACTCCTAATCTAAAAATAGGATCAATTTGTGCAAGTCGGAGAGCGCTCTCTACGAGTTCATCGGTTATACGACCTGAAGAAAGGTAATCTGCGTAATCGACTCTGGCGCGTTCAACAATCTGTCGAACCTTCTTTTCGAGTTCGCTGAGGCGTAGTATAGTCCCTCTCTTGTCCTTAATATAGTCTTCCTGCGGCGTCCATGAAAAACCATAGACCGTCGTATCGCTCTGGCTATTTTGTCTCCAGATCGGCATCCACGAAAGGTCGAGCAAGACTTGCTCAGCAATCCACCTTCTGGTTATGGCGTGAGGATTCAGTCTTTTCACATAAAAACGTGCCAGATAATCGAAAGCGGTCCCTACCAGGGAGTAGCGGTTCGAGAGAGGAGGAGCAAGCAGTTCCCTTTTCACTTTCATTCCGGGCATGGCGAATTCTTGACGAAACCGATCCCTGACATCCTTTCGCTCCAGAAATGAAGTAAGGCTCATAGAGTTTCCTCCATACGTGTTTGAAGAACACTCTCGCGATCAGCGCTCCGCCGCGACCCGTACCGTCAGGTTTTCCATATCACGGCTGCGACCAATCCTCGACCGTCAACTCCGGCACACGCGCAAATTCCCGCACATTGTTGGTCACCAGAATGAGCCTGCGGCTGACCGCCTGAGCCGCGAGCAAGGTATCAATCGCGCCTATCGGTGTTCCTTGCGCTTCAAGAAAGGCGCGTATCTCTCCATAGGTCATCGCATCCTTCTCATCAAAAGGCAAGATCGTCAAGGGCAACAGAAAGTAATCGAGCGCATGTTGGTTTTGGGCAACATATCTGCTCTGCGCGACGCCATACCGGAGTTCAGCGACTGTAATCGCTGAGACGGCCACATCGGTCAGGGGAAGCCGTGTAAGCCTCTGTAAGACGACCTGCGACTTTTGTCGAATAAGCAGGATACAGATGTTTGTGTCCAGCAGATATTTCATTCAAACAGATGTTCACGTACCTGGATGGGAGGCTGATCGCGTTCAGCCATAAAGTCGTCGGAGAACATGGACAGACTCTCGATGAGCGTTTGCCATGAGTCGTACTCGGGAAGAAGCACGACTGCATTGCCCATGCGCTTAAGATAGACTTTGTCGCCACGGAACCGATACTCTTTCGGCAGACGGATGGCCTGGCTCTGGCCATTCTGGAAAATCCTGGCAGTGTCCATTGACTATACCTCACTGTGCAAGTATATATTCTCAGTATAAACTAACTCTTGATCTGTTGCAATCTATCAGATGATCATCTCCAACACACCTCACATCCATACACCCATCGTGGTACAGCGTTGGTTGAACCGCGCCAGATTCCACCTGCTTACACGGATGGGTTCTTAAGCCCTTGCGCTCCTTCTCTCGTTTTGGGCTTCAGGACGCTCAGAATTCCCCTTCTCCCCTTGTGGGAGAAGAGGGTTGGGAGGGATGAGGGGCAAAAACGTACAGGAATAATGTAGAAAGCCGCTTCTCTCCTCATAACTCCACCTTTGTGAGAGGGTTCCACCCACCCCGCCTTCGGGTTAGCGCACCTGCACCCGTGAGAGTCGCAGACTCAGCGCGCGCGCATCGTTGCTCGCTGGATCGAGCCGCACCGGGACGAAGGTCGGCGCGCTCAGTTCGATCACGATCCGTTGATCCGTCACGCGCTCCGATGGCACGAGCAGATGATACCGGCGCCACTCGCCGCGCACCACCGGTACCCTCCAGGCGGCGCCATCTCCGATGCGCACGGTCAGCGGCGTTGTTGCCTCCGCTTCGCCCCCGGTCATCGACAGAAGCAGAACCGCATCATCACGCAGCGGTTCCGCCAGCGGCAGAACGAGAACCCCCCGCCCTTCGAGCCAGCGAAAACCGCCGGTTGCATCCTGCTCGGCAGGCGAGAAACCGGTAAGGTATCCCATATCAAGACCGCTTCCGACTGCCAGGATCTCTACTGGCGACGGACGGAGCCAATCTAGCGCCCAGCGTTGAATATCTTCTCCTGCTACCGTCTCGATGTAGGTCAGAATGGACGCTGCCTGGGTGAGATCGCCAGTTTCGCGCAGCAGTGCGCCGACAACCAGTTCCGTTCGCCGTGAACTGTTGCGCTGCAACATGGCCAGCGCCTCTTCGTAACGTCCCTGTGCCTTCAGCGCCAGCGCCAGATGTACCTGAGCATCAACGAAGTGTGGCTGAGCGGTGAGCGCAGCGCGAAATGCACGTTCGGCAGCGGCATAGTCGCCCGACTGGTAGGCAGACATGCCAGTGATCATCGCGCGTTCGCGTGCGATGCCGCCAGCAATGATCGCTGGGTAATCGCGGTAGGTTAGTAGCAACCAAAAGAATGCCGCAACCACAACCGCCTGTACTGCTAGTCGCGGCGTTACCTGCAATCCGTGTCGCCATGCTGCCAGTGTTCCAGCGCCATACAGTCCTATCATTATCCAGAGCGGCAACAGGTAGCGTGGCTCAACATGAAAGACGAGCACAGTTAGCAATGAGTAGCCAATCCATGCCAGAAACAACAACCGGTGGTGAAGCCCCTCATGCGCGCGCCCTGCCAGTTCGACGAGTCCTGCAACGACGGCGATCAGCCATAGAAGATCGCCAACCAGACCGGGCAACGCTGTTTCGCGCAGCGGTCGGGTGAAGAAACTCTGTTTGACAAAGTAATCCTCGATGAACTGTGCTTTCCAGATATGACGGAATGTCGCCCACATCGAGCTGAAGGGACGAAACGGATCGGCGGCAAGAATTTCACGCACACGTTCAAGGGCATAGATGTGTCGCTCCGCCTGCGGCATGCGTCGCAACGTCTCGATATTCTCATTCCGCCGCGCTACATCGTCCAGATCAAGCCACAGATTGATCTGCCCAAGCGTATCGACCGGGATCAGATGCCCGTAGGTCAGATAGTTGCGGGTCGTCCAGGGCGCAATTATCGCCAGGCACGCCGCCACGACGAGCAGCGCCGGTTTCATCGCCCCCTTTACTGCCTGCCAGCGCGACGCAGCGCCAGACGTCACTGCGCGGACGATCAGCCATCCTACCACGAACACGACGGCGTACAGCGCTGGTGAGCGCGTAAGTGCCGCAGCGCCAAGCGCAGCGCCCGCGAGCGCCAGATCGCGCAGCCGCTTCTCCTGGTCGTAGCGCACCAGCAACCACAAATGGATAAGGAAGAGAAACAGATACAGGTGCTCGCTGAACAGCACGGTCGTCTGCTCGATCAGCGGATACCAGAGCGCCAGGAATCCGGCAAACAATAATCCTGCGCGCATATTAGCAAACAACCGTCGTGCCAGCCCAAACCCGATGAGCGTCATAACTGCTGCCAGCGCCGTCTGCGCCAGTTGAACGAACAACAAACCGAGTTGCGGAAGACCCAGTATCAACGCCAACCGCAACCAGAACGCAAAAAAGAAGACATGCAGCGGCGGACGGATAAGCCAGGAATCATCAACATATACGCCCGTCACTGCGAACCGCAGCGCACGACGGTAGTAATCGCCATCGTCGGCATTGGAGTAGCGCGGATTGAGCGGACTGACGCTGATGAACCACAGGCGAAGCACGACGCCTGCCACAACCAGAACAGCCAGTAGCGCATATGCGGTAGTAATTGGTGATACGCGCACCCCCCTTATATCCAGCGCGCGGCGCATGCTCCGCGTGTACGGTTCATCATGTCGCGTTAGCGCCCGACGTTCGTTCATGGTTCGAGCCGCACCAGGACATATTTGCCGGCAACAGCGACAACCATGCCATCGGGAAGCGCTCCAGCTTCGGCGCTGTGCAGCAGGTAGCGCGTTGCCCGATCTGGCGGTGCAACACGATGGGCAATCGCAGAGTACTTTCCAACCGGATCGCCCGGTGCTAGCACAACACGCAGCGACTCTTCTGGCGGCAACGTTCGTTGGACCAGCCGTACTGCTGCCACCTCATCGGCAGGTTGTCGGTCAATCACGTCGCGCACACCAAGAGCAAAGCCGAACTGCAAGACCAGCAACAAGATTAGAATCACGCCGATCTGAAGTCGCACTGAAGTCAGCGCCTGCTGACGTGCGAGTGCACGGATGGTTATGAGCAGCGTCCAGGCTGCAGCAACCGCATAGACCGGTGCGAGCGGCAGGAAGAAACGTTGCAACGGCAGACCGACAGCCAGCGCAAGGGTGTACAGCATCACCCATATGAGTAGTGGAACAGCGAACGGCGGCAGCGATGGTTGAACTTCCTCAGCGCCGTGTAACCGGGAGAGCGCCTTCCTCCCATGATAGACGAGAATTGCCAGCCAGCCAGCGAGTCCGATTACCGCCAGCCAGTTCGCCGGGAACGCCAGCAGGCGCAACTGTGATGCCTGACCGACGTCAGCGGCGGTCTCTGCGCCGCTGCCGATGAATGCGCGCAGATGCGTCCACCAAGCCCTGGCAAAGCGACCAGGATCCTCCAGAATGACATCGGTAAGCGATACATCATTGCTCACCTCATTCCAGCGCCCCCAGTCACTGTCGCCGTAGACCGCCAGCCACACATTCTTCGCCTGCTGACTGTAGAACGGTTGACCTGTGTCACGCAGGTTGACGACCACCTGCGGCGCGGCGGCAATCGAAAAGGCGAAAGCAAAAACCAGGGCGTGGAAGGCGAAAGGTTGGACGTTGAACGTTAAACGTTTGTCTCTCGCCTCCCTTGCCTTGCTCCCCTCACTTCTCGCCTCTCTCGCCTCGCGCTTCATCCACAGGAAGACAAACACGCCGAAGGGAAACAGCAGGACACCGGGGTGTCGTACCAGAAACGCGCAACCGGCAGCACCCCCGGCGAGCGCAGCTAACCAGAGACTTCCCTGTGCGCGATGACTCGCCAGCAGCGCCAGCGTCAGTGTGCAGAGTGCGGCAAAGGGCATATCGCTGCCGACGTACAGCGCATACTGCACTACAAACGGGTTCAATCCCAGCACTACGAGTGCAGCCAGCGCCGGACCGCGCCCCAGCAAACAACGCGCCAGCCACCACGCTGCGCCGAGCATAAGCATTCCCGCAAGCGCAGCGATCAACCGCGCCGCGAGAAACGGATTTCCGGCGGTCAGCGGCGCGAACAGCCAGAGCAGAAACGGATACCCCAGGTTGTAGAAGCCATCGGCACGCAGAACCAGTGCCAGATCGACAGCGCGCGTCGCAAAGACGCGAAAATCTTTCTCGACCCCTGGAACCGAAAGGGTAACGTGATCCTGCGCTGCCAGCAGGACTGCCGTCGTCCACACGGCAATGCCACTCACTGCCAGAACATCCGGCAGTATGGGCAGGCGTGCCGCAAGCGCCGGACCGTACTGCAATGTCACAATTGCGCCAAGAAGAGCGCAGACTCCCGGCAGCAAGCCGCGCAGTGGATAGGGATATGCCGGTTGCAAGCGATAGAAGAACAGATACAGCGCCCCGATCAGGAGCATACCGACAATCCAGGCGCGCAACGGGGCAACGAAGCGCAGCCATCGAACCGTTCTACCGCCGCGCACCCCTGTCAGCGCCAGAAAGAGCAACCCCCCGGCAAGCGCCCCCCACGCCATCTGCGCCGGGTACGGCTGCAATGGCGGCTGAGCAGTGCGATAGATGACTGTATCAACAAGTACGCCAACCAGGCGCGGATCGCCAGCGCTTACCGGGGCCACATCCGACCGAACGGTAATCAGTACGTCTTCCGGCTTTAGCGACACACGGCGGAGTGGGATCCGAACCTCCTGCCACTCACCGGTGGTTGCGCCAGTGTACACCTCATGACCATCGACCAGAATAGCGAAGTCTGGCAGCGCACCACTAGCGCGCCACCCGCGCAAACGGATCGTCACCTCTGCAGGAAGACCCGCCTGCGGCAACAACAGATAGGACTCGGCGCGTGTCCAGCGTGCACTGCCATCAGAGCCATGCAGGTAGGCGCGTGTCTGCGGCAGATCGAGACGCTCCGGATCATAAAATCCACGCACATACGCAGCATCGAACCGTCCAACATCGACATAATGTGTAACCGGTATCTGGCAGAGGATCATCACCAGCGCCATGCCTGCCAGCGATGCCGTAATCGCGCACGCCGCCCATGTCAGGGCAGCCAATGATTGCATAGCCGTTTTACTGCCTGCTGCGGCTCTCAGATACTGACGCATACGCTGCGGGAGTGTACCATACTCCATACTTATCGGCAAAGCATTAGCTATGGTATACTACGGCAACATCGACCTGTGCCGCACGCGAGGGAGGAGCATGATGCCTGACGCAAATGACATTGTGATCATTGGCGCGGCACGCACACCGATCGGGAAATTCCAGGGTATGTTTCGCACCATCCCTGCCACCGATCTGGGTGCACACGCCGTTCGGGAAGCCGTTGCGCGCGCAGCGATTGACCCATCGCAGGTCGATGAGTGCATCATGGGGAATGTGGTCAGCGCCGGGCTTGGGCAGGCGCCTGCCCGTCAGGCGGCGCTGCGCGGCGGTCTCCCGGAGTCGGTCGGCGCGCTAACGATCAATAAGGTATGCGGCAGCGGTCTCAAGGCAGTGACACTGGCTGCCGCGCTCATCCGTTCCGGTGAAGCGTCGCTCATCGTTGCTGGCGGAATGGAAAGCATGTCACGCGCACCCTACCTGCTGCCACAGGCGCGAAGCGGGTATCGCCTGGGAAATGCCGAACTGGTCGACTCGCTCATCCATGACGGGCTATGGTGCGCATTCGAGCACCACCACATGGGGCATGCCGCTGACTGGACGGCGCGAACTTACGGGATTGCCCGCGAACAGCAAGACAGCTACGCCGCCGAGTCGCAGGCGCGCGCCGTTGCAGCGCAGGACGCCGGGGCGTTTACCGACGAAATCGCGCCGTTCAGGTTGCAAAACGGTGACATCCTGACCGCCGACGAACCGCCCCGTCGTGGCGTGAGTCTCGCCACGCTTAGCAAACTTTCGCCTGCCTTTTCGCCCGATGGCACCGTGACCGCAGGCAACGCACCCGGTCTGACCGACGGCGCGGCTGCGCTGGTCGTCACCAGCGCCCGACGTGCTGCCGAACTCGGCGTGCGCCCGCTGGCGCGGCTGATCAGCGTGGCGCAGGCGGCAGTTGCGCCGCGCGAAGTGTTTACCGCGCCAGTCTATGCTATCCGCCGCCTGCTGGCGCAAACCGCGACCACGCTCGACCGCTACGACCTGTTCGAGATCAACGAAGCATTCGCGGCGCAGATTGTTCAGAACATCCGTGCCCTGAACCTCGATACCGACCGATTGAATGTCCACGGCGGCGCAATCGCCCTGGGGCACCCGATCGGCGCCAGCGGCGCGCGTATTCTGGTGACGCTCATTTACGCCCTGCTGCGTCGCGGCGGCGGGCGCGGCATTGCTGCACTCTGCCTGGGTGGGGGTGAAGCCGTGGCAGTGGCAGTCGAAGCAGCATCCTGACCAGCGTATCAACGCACAGGCGAACGCCCCTTTTGGAAGGGCGACAGGCGAGTGAATTGGGGGGCGACGGTACAACTGTTGCCCTCTCATGTGAGACCGATAGCGATCAGGCGGGCGCAGCAGGGACGCAGTAGTGGCGAAGCGTGCTGCGCCCTCCCCATAGCGATTAGGCGGGCGCAGTAGGGGCGCAGTGTGCTGCGCCCTCCCTACACTTCGGCATCGCAAATATTGCGGAACCGGTTACAAAATGTTACGAAATCGTATCATTCCTGCACGTCATCAGTATTATCATAGCAGGTACAATACTAAGTGTTGTTAGAGCGTGATCAAAAACGAACATCTCGGATAGAGCCGATTCAGAAGCATTGCGATCGAACCAAGATAAAGAAAGGCTTCGCTTGATTCTGGGTTGCGGTTGTATTCTTTACCCGCCAAAAGATTACGTCCCGCCCACGCAATCGATCGTTCTACCACCCATCGCTTCGGAATAACGGCACATCCCGTTTGTCTAGGTGGTTTTTCAATGATATTCGGGCGTATCGCCGTGTTCTAGTGCAGCCATTCATCTCACTCCTGTTTCTATCCTTCATCCACCCGAATCTCGTGCATCCGAGGAAAGGAGTGATGATGCGCGGCCAAAAGCCATTCTGCGCCTTCGGTATCTGAAATGTCCGCCGGATGCACGAGCACGTGCAGCAAGAACCCATTCACATCAACCTAGGATTGCCGTTTGCGCCCATTGACCTTTTTTTCCCCGTCATCGCCGCGCTCGCCGCCTGCTTCGGTCGTTGTGACGGATTGGGAGTCCAGGACACTGATGGACGGCTCTGTATCGCAACTCAGCGCGTGTCGCGCCAGTTTGCGCAGCGTATCATTGATGTTGATATGAGGTTCCATCGCGATTCCATGTGTCAAAATCGTATCGAACCGAACGCATCGGCGGAACATCGTTCGGACGCATGCGCCATTGGCAGCCCGTGCGATGGTTGTCCAGCAGGGCGTTGACGATCGCGCGGCGATCAATGTCGGTCGGACGCCCGCCTTTGGACGACGGGGCGATGACCAGCGGCGCGAGAGCGGTCCACTGTTCATCGGTCAGATCGGTCGCATCGTTCGTTGGATAGGATCGCAGCGCACGTCGTGGCATACGAGATTGCTCCTCATCAGAACGGCATGGTTGCTCTCATAATACCACAAATACGGATTTCTGATCGCCTTCTCAGGAAAGGAGCTGCCCTCTATGGCTTCCCGGCAAGAAAGATCACAGCCATCATCGACCAGTTCATGACTAATACCGGCACCGACGTCACTGGTGTTGCCGCAGCGGGGCTTGATGGCATCGCACTCGCTTCGCGCATGTCATCGGAAGTCAGCAATGAGCGGCTGGCAGCCGTAGCTGCCACCATTATGGGCGTTACGCGACGGGTTGGCAATGAGTTGAGGATCGGTTTTACGGAAGAGGTTATTATCAAAGCCAACAAAGGGCTGTTTATGGTGTTGCCCGCAGGTGACCAGAGCCTGCTCGCCATCAACCTGCGGCAGGACGCCAATCTGGGGTTGGTGCGCCTGGAAGCGCGTGATGCCGCGCGCTTGATCGGTCAGGTGCTTACCACAGTGTATTCCCCAAATTGATAGTCACGGGGTAACCCAACGATGTTGGTTGGGGTGTACCAGCTTCTTCTACACGCTGCTTTTCTGTGAGGAGATGATTATCGCTGCCATGCTTGCGGTTCATCGTCGTACACAAGCATCACTGCATGTGGTTTGCACGCGCTGTTTATCACCCGACATCAGGAGGGATCACTATGTCTGTCGACCGATCCAGTTGGGAGGTTAAGGATGAAGCGGTACTAGCTGAACTCGTCCAGTTGCTGAACCTCAGCGCCGATGAAGCCGCAATTCTCAGGTCACCGCACGATGCGGCGCAGAAGCAGGCGCCGGCAATGCGCGAAGATTTCTACACACGACTGCTCGCGCATCCGCAGACCGCTGAGTATTTTACCGACATCAACATGAGTCGCATGTATGCAATGCTCCAGAACTGGTTTATCGAGTTATTCAGCGGAGTGTACGACGAAGCCTACGCCCGGCGTCGCATCAACATCGGCAAGGCGCACGTCCGAATCGGGCTGCCGGTGCGCTATCCTATCGCCATGCTCGATGTGGCGATCGCGCACGCCGAAGCTGTTGCGCGCACCCATCCGCAGCCAGACGCGGCAGTGGCGGCAGTGCGCAAGGTAATCGCGCTCGATATGGCGGTATTCCAACAAGCGCACGAGGACCGTCAGCTTGAGTTCCTCAGCAATATGGTCGGGAATGAACGATTGGCGCGCCGATTGCTCTCCGAAGAATAGAAACGCAGCACAACGAGGGAACGACATGGCGCTCAAAGGCACCCTTCGCGACATGTCACTTGTTGATCTCTTTCACGTCTTTCGGATGGGACCAAAAACCGGTGTGCTCCTCCTGGCATACGCCAGTTCGCACGCCATTGTGTATGTCGCCGCCGGAACATTGATCAATGCAGCAGTGGTGCGTCTCCCTGATCGCGCCGTCGTTGCTGCACAGGACGAGGCGGTGATCCAGATGTTGCTCTGGGATGACGCAACCTTCGTCTTTCGCTACGATCCGGCAATTGCGCAACGCCCGGTGCGCATTCGGCATAGTGCTGAGCATCTCATTCTGGAAAGTATGAAGCGCCGTCAGAGTCCTCAGGAAGCGCTTCCTCACCACACTGTCACGTCTGATACACGTCTGCAACTGTCACTGCTGGACTCTAGAGGCAAGAACGGCGTGAGTCTCACCGTGGAGCAGCAGCGGATTTTGAGTCGTATTCCGGATTTGCAGGTTGTCTGCGCCATCAGTGCTGCGACCGGCATCCCCCCTGACCAGACGATCCGCCTGGTGCTGGAACTCATGGCCATCGGTCTGATCGAGATCGTTCCCACCAGGCGACCAGTATCGTCCTCTGTGAATCGCCGCGAGATGTTTGCAACCGAGACCGAAGAACCGGCAGCGATCCCGCAGGTGATGATGCAACCGGGCAGCCAGGCTCAACCGGTCGCCCACGGACGTCGAATGCCAGTCCGGCGCAGCCTGATCGACGCAGTGATGCGTCGTGTGCGCGCGCTGTAGCGGATGGATCGCGCAGCATGCAGATCGTGAAGATCGTTATCACCAGCGGATATGCAGCAGGCAAGACCCGGTTCATTCGCACTATTAGCGACATCGAACCGGTATCGACCGACTACGCCGTCACGTTAGAGGAAGAGCGCGCACTCAAGCACGAAACGACAGTCGCACTCGATTTTAGCGTCATTGCCATCAACGAGCGTCTGAGTCTGTATCTGTTCGGCACACCAGGTCAGGAACGCTTCGATTTTATGTGGGAACACCTGGCATTTGGCGCACTTGGGTATGTGGTCATGGTCGACAGTTGCCGCCCGGCACACTTCGTCGAAACACAGCGAATATATGGATCGATTCGCAGTGATCACCAACGTACCGTTCGTGGTGGCAGCAAACAAACAGGATGACGAGACGGCGTTGCCACCCGCATATATTCGCCGTCGTCTGGGTGTTCCGGCAGAGGTGCCGGTGCTGCCGTGCGTGGCGAGTGATCGCACCAGCGTCAAACGGGTGTTGCTGAGTCTGTTGCATTTGATTGCCGAGCGGGTCCAGGATTAATTCAGGTTTTGACGTTGCTGCAAACACGCACCGCAGCGACGCCGAGGATGCAAAGAACCCTGAAAACGAACCACGATGGATGCATGGCGCAGCATACGTGTGCGTGACGCGCGAGAGAATCTTCTTCCGCGAACGCCGCGTCTCTGCGGTGACATACCCCTTTTGCATTGGCGTACCCCCTGAATGGGCGTACCAACGCTGCGCCTTTCCACACCTGCTGCTACTGCGCCATCGCACTACGCCGAAGAGCGTGAAATGGTATAATGATGGCAGTTTGTCTCGTATCAATGCAACGCCTATGAGTCACACCGTTCACGAACAGATTGCGCGCTCCACAGTCCCATCGGTCACGTGCGGCATCATCACGATCAGCGACACACGCACCCCGGAAACTGATACAGGCGGCGCCCTGATCCGCACGATGCTGGAGGGTGCGGGACACCAGGTTGCGCGTTACGTGGTCGTCAAAGATGAACCAACCCAGATCGTCGCGTATGTGCGCGAGTTTGCCGACGCCGGGTGCCAGGTCATTATCACCAGCGGTGGCACCGGCATCGCAAAGCGTGATAGCACCTTCGAGGCAATCGACGCGCTGCTCGAAAAACGCATGCCCGGCTTCGGCGAGATCTTTCGCGTGCTGTCGTACCAGGACATCGGACCGGCTGCCATGCTCTCGCGCGCAACCGCAGGCCTATTCCAGCGCTCGCTGATCTTCTGCCTGCCCGGTTCGCCAGCAGCCGTGCGCCTGGCGATGGAGAAACTCATTGTGCCGGAACTCGCGCATCTGGTATGGGAAACCATTCGATAGGCGCGACACCCGTCGTGTTTGAGGCAGAACCGTGATCCGCTGGATACTGCTCAAACTCATCCGTTTCTATCAACTGTTCATCTCGCCTGCGCTTCCGCCGAGTTGCATCTACGAGCCGAGTTGCTCGAAGTATACCTATCAGGCGATTGCAAAGCACGGTGCGTTGAAAGGAACCTACCTCGGCATTCGTCGCATCCTGCGCTGCCATCCATGGGCGCAGTGCGGGTACGACCCGGTGCCAGATGAAGTGATCTTCGCCTTTCGCCCTGTGTCGCCTGCGGAGGTTCCTGGAAAGCTGCACCTCACCCGACGATGTACAGCAGCGTTCGCTAAAGAGCAGTCTAATGCTGAACAAACGACGGTGCCCGCCGGAGAGGTCGTGCGCGAATGGGCACGAGCACTGACGGAACGCCACCCGGAGGTGCTGCGCGTCGGGTATGTCAGCAACCCGGCAGACGGTGACAAGCACGGACATCTGGATGTCCTGTTGATCGTCGCACAGTCAGACCTGCCCTTCAAGCAGCGTGCTGCTGCGTGGGAAGCGGATACACCGCCCGTTCCAGGGAAGCTGAACGTCTACACCCTCAACGAGTGGTCGCGCCTGCCACGCCAGGCACAGTGGGTCTTCGAACGCGACCAGGCGCTCTGGTGAGGATTTCGCAATGTCCGATCGATCGCTGGATTGGCTCAAACAGGCGGAACGCGATCTCGATCAGGCGCTCGACTCGCAACGCGCTGGTCGGCATGAATGGGCATGTTTCGCCGCTCATCAGGCGGCAGAGAAGGCGGTGAAGGCGCTGCACCTGTATCATAAGCAGGAGGCGTGGGGGCATATCATCGCACGTCTGCTGACCGACCTGCCGATCCACGTTGCTGCCGATCTCGTCGATAAGGCGCGGGTGCTCGACAATTTCTACATTCCGACCCGTTATCCGAACAGTCATCCGGCTGGCGCGCCCTATGAGCACTACGGCGCGCTTCAGAGCGATCAGGCAATCGCCTATGCCCGTGAAATCATTACATTCGTCCGTCATGAAATGGCCTGATGCTCAGGCGGTCGATCATGCGCTGCGAGAATGGGCGCAGGCGCAGGCAGAACGCCACCCGGAGATATTGCGCGTTGGGTACATCGGCTCCTATGCACGCGGCGACTGGGGGGTCGGCAGCGATCTTGACGTGCTGCTGATCGTCGCGCAGTCGGACCTCCCCTTCGAGCAACGTGCCGCCGCGTGGCATGTCGAGGCGCTCCCCGTACCGGTAGACCTCATGGTCTATACCCTCAATGAGTGGCTGCGCATCCTCCACAATAGCCGCTTTGCACAGGCGGTGCAGCGCGAGGCGCGGTGGGTATTTGAACGCGGGAAGGCTGAAGGTTCAGGCGTCTGAACAATGTTCCAGGTACACCGGGTTTTCACTGCGGCATACGGGCAGAGATACCCGCATCTCTGAACGTAGACCGAAATGATGGTCCTTGAATACATAATCCGACATAGCCCGCGCAGGCGGACTTCGCCTTGCCTAGCCGAGAGCTCTAGCCCGACGGCACGCGGCGCATACCGGATTATAGCGGTTCTCAGATACGTTGACCCCTGTCCAGGTCTACTGTGTCGTGCGAGGCGCTCGTTTCTGGCAGAGCGTAGACCGAATTTCTTTTCGGTCACCGTGTTTGGTAGCGCGATTCAGGGAGTGTTCAACCCTGTCCAACTGGTTTAACCTCTATGGGAACTGCTATAAATTCTCAACCTCCATGAGTCCAACAGCAAGAGACACATACCGGATTTACTTCTCAATCTCCATCAGCCCGCCGTCTCCGCATGCGGGTGGGGACGACCGCGCACCCAGGACACACGTGGTTCAATCATTTTGCCCATCGCTCTCAGCGGTGAGAACGCCTGAGATCCGCAGGGGCTTCCACGCGCTCAGGGAAGGCTTCAGCCCGCACGCGCGACGTCGCGCCCGCGCAGGCAGGCGTCGCCTTGCATCACCTGCAAGGTAGACCGAACATTGAGTCTTCTGTCAATGCACCGCTGCCCCATTGCTCAAACTTTCGGAAGCATCCCCCAACTGCTCTCCGCCGCTCAACCGCAGACCACGGCGCCAGTCGGCAGCTGGCAGCGGGCGTTTGCCTGCTGGTTGCACTGTGACCAGCGCCAGCAACCCGTCACCAGTCGCCACTGCCGGTCCGTCGGCAGTATCGATGAGTGTACCGGGCGGCGCATCAGCGCACCGGTCGGCAATGACGCGCGCTGCAATGATTTTGAGCAGCGCACCGCGCCACGTCGTCGTTGCGCCGGGCCAGGGATCGTAGGCGCGGGTCATACGCTCGATCCGGATGGCAGGTTGAGTCCAGTCGATAATACCATCATCGCGGGTGAGGAGTTTCGTGAACGTCGCGCGTGCGTGATCCTGCGGTTGCGGCGTTATGGCGCCCCTGGCATACGCCTCGAGCGTTTCAACCAGCATATCGGCACCGATCGCGAAGAGTTCCTGCGTTAGAGAACCGGTGCGCGCATCGGGAGGCAGCGGAACAGTACGCTGCGCCAGGATAGGACCAGAGTCCATCTTTGCGTCGATCAGCATGATTGTTACGCCGGTTTCGGCATCACCGTTGAGGATCGCGCCTGCAACTGGCGACGGACCGCGGTAGAGTGGCAGAAGCGACGGATGGATATTGACGTAGCCAAGCGGCGGAATAGCGAGCACATCGCGCCGCAAGATTTCGCCGTATGCGGCAACAACGCCGACATCAGGGCGCAGTGCTGCCAGTTCAGCCACGGCAGCCGGATCACGCAGCGTTTCGGGCGTAAGCACCGGCACTCCCAAACGAAGCGCCGCCTGTTTGACTGGTGTTGCAACCAACGCCCTTCCCCGTCCTGCCGGGCGATCGGGTTGTGTCACAACGCCTACCACCTGGTAGCGAGCATCTGCGACCAGACGTTCGAGCGGGATAACGGCAAACGCTGGACTGCCAAGAAACACAATCCGCAACGGCATGGATCACCTGTCTGATATTCGAATGCAACCACGCGTGCCACGATCCGCCTGTGTTGCGCGGTTCATGACCGGTGTAGTATAATACAGCAATGTAACACCGGCACGGCATCAGATATTCCTGATCAAGAAGCCTGATGCCGCATTCATGATAGAGCGCGAGTCGCCAATGCACGCCATTGTATATGATGGCAAACTGCGTCAGGTCGACGACTACCCTCGACCAGTCCTGCGTGCTGGCGAGGCGCTCATACGCCCCTCTCTGGTCGGTATCTGCAACACCGATATTGAGATTACGCGCGGCTACATGAATTTTCGTGGCGTTCTGGGGCACGAGTTCGTCGGTGTCGTGGTTGCATGCGAAGACACCGCCTGGATTGGTCAGCGCGTAGTTGGCGAGATCAACGCTGCATGCCGTTCATGCGCCGTCTGCCGACGTGGTGATGAGAGTCACTGTCCCAATCGAACAACGCTCGGCATCGATCGGCGCGACGGCGCGATGGCGGAATTGTTCAGTCTTCCGGTGGCCTGCCTGCATCGCGTGCCGGATCGCATGCCAGATGCAGTTGCCGTCTTCACCGAACCGGTTGCGGCAGCGCTCGAGATCCTGCAGCAGATACACCTACGCCCAACGGATCGGGTTGCAGTCGTGGGAGATGGGAAACTTGGGCTGCTCTGCGTTCAGACGGCGCGATTGCCAGGGTGCGATGTGACCCTGGTTGGACGGCATCCAGAGCGCTGGGAGTTTCTGGAGTGCATGGCGATACGCGCCATGCATGTGAATGAACTGGACGAGGCGCACACTGCTGGTTTCGATGTCGTCATCGATTGCACCGGTCACCCGCACGGATTCAGCGTGGCGCGTCAGTTAGTCCGTCCACGCGGGCGTCTGGTAATGAAGAGCACATTCGCTGCCGAATCGGAGTGCAACCTGACAATGCTGGTCGTCGATGAGATCCAGTTGATCGGTTCGCGCTGCGGTCCCTTCGCAGCTGCGTTACGTGCCCTGGATAGCGGGTTGATCACCACGGCACCGCTGATCGCCGCACGATTTCCTCTGTACGACGGCATACGCGCTTTTGCAGCAGCGGCGGGTCGATTGAAGGTGCTGCTGGAGGTGTAGATGGCGTCAAAGAGCCTCTTCGGACGGAATGATCAATCGGCTCGCTACGCTGCCGCGTCCCTGGCACTTGGATTAATGTTTGTGTCACTCGTCGTGATCTATCTGACGGTGCCGCAGAGCGATACAGTTACCTTTCTCTGTGTCGTCATCATGGCGGTCAGCCTGATCATCGCACTCAACGGCGACTGGAACGAGATTGGCACGATGGCGGCGCTTGCGACGGTGACATCCCTGATGGCAGCGTATTTTCTGGGACGCGACGTGCTTGGCGATGTTGGCAGCATTGTGTTCCCGATAGGTTGGATCGCCGTATTAATCTATATCTTCCGCTGGATTTCGCAGCATACTGTCGTGGTACCAGAGGACCACGCCATTATGGTTGCGCGGTTCTATAGCGGTTCGCTCTACCGCCTTCAACCGCCGCTGGCGCCACCACTGATCCCGATGCTGGAACGACGGGTGGCAACCATTCCGCTCTACGAACTGAGCCATGATGTCAAAGTTGTCAAGATTAACACTGGTGGGTCGCACAGTATCGATGAAGTAGAAGTGCATTTGCGCTATCGAGTGCAGAATCCTGAGTTTGCGCTGGCAAACATCCCCAATCGGGGACAGATCCAGAACGAGGTGGCGCGTGAGATGGGGCGTGATCTCGAACAGGCGCGCCTTGACGTGGCGTTCTGGGAGAAACTGCTGGCGCGTCAGCTGCACCACGAAGTCGATGATATTGTCCGCGAGGTGATCTTCGCCGAAACCAAGAGCGCAGTAGTCGCATATCAGGAGCGACAACGCATCTCACGTGAGGTGTTCCGACGCTTGAACGAACTGACACACCGCTGGGGCGTAGTTGTCACGCGGGTCGATATCGATTATTTCAATGTCCCAGAGGACCGCTTCCGTTCCGCTAACCCCGATGCTGCAATTGAGCGGGAAACGCGAATGCGCGAGATCGAAGCAGAACGTGAAGCGAAACGCATCCGAATGATGAGCGAAGCGGAAGCGCAGGCGGAAGCTGAGCGCATTCGTCGCATTGTGCGGGTGTTGCGCGAGGAAGGCATCGAGGTGTCGCCTGAAATCATTAATACGATTCTGCTTCAGGAATTGCTCGAGACCGATGCCCTGCCTCCACTTCCTGCGGATTCGAAATCATCGAGCGATGCGTCGAAGGGTGGAGAGAAAAAGCCAGAATATGCAAACAAACCATGACAATTCGGGCGAACCGGTGGTTGTTGTTGGCGCGGCGTGTCTGGACATCAAGTGTCGGCTGCGCGGCGATGTGATTGCCAGTACGTCGAATTCAGCAGACGTGCGCATCAGCGTGGGAGGATGTGCGCGTAATGTTGCTGAAAACCTGGCGCGTCTCGGCTATCCGACAACGCTGGTAACGGTGGTGTGCGACGATGATTTTGGTCAGGCGATTGTGCAGCAAACGGCACGCGCCGGGGTTAATACCGACCATATCATCAGGGTGTGTACACATCACTCGCCAGCGTATGTGGCGTTACTCTCACCAGAGGGACAGTTGATCACCGGTGTCGATGACACCGAAGCGGTCAAGGCGCTGACGCCAGAGGTGATCACCGAGCACCGTGCACTGTTCCAGAATGCGCCAATGGTAGTGATAGACGCCAATGTTCCGGTCGAAAGCGCAAAGACCTTGCTTGACATCTGCACTGCAGCCGATGTGCCGGTTGTGCTCGATCCGGTGGCATACGAGCCAGCACTGCGTTACCGACCATTCGTCGGTTCGTTCTTCATGGTCGCACCGAACGCTATCGAAGCGGAAGCGCTGTCCGGTGTACAGGTGACAGATATCGCGCAGGCGATCACTGCCGCTCGCCGCCTGACCGCTGAAGGAGTTAGAGTCGCAATTGTGACCCTTGCAGAGCAGGGGTTGGTCTACGCAACACCTTCATCGAGCGGTCATATTCCAGCGATTAATGTTGAAATTGTTGATCCTACCGGCGCTGGCGATGCGCTCACGGCCACGGTGGTGTATGCACTGTTACACGATATTCCTATCGACGAAGCAGTGCGCCTGGGAGTGAGCGCCGCAACGTTGACGCTTGGGTCGCCCGATACGGTGCGCCAGGACCTCACGCTGGAAATCCTGTACGCCCAACTCGTGATCTGATGCAGGTGTTTCGTTCGACAAGCGTCACAGTAGCGATCGCCTGCGCAACCTGTGGTGTGCGCATATTCCATGACCAAACGCATCCTGATTGCAGATGATGAACCGGCAGTGCGCCAGCTGCTCGAACTGGTGTTGCGTTCTCAGGGGTATGAAGTAGTGACGACCCAGAACGGCGATCAACTCGTACGCACGGCGCAGGAGTGGATTCCGGACTTGGTGATCATCGATCTGATGATGCCGCAGATGGACGGGTATGAGGCGATTCGTCAACTACGCAACGATACCCGCACCGCCCACGTGCCAATGCTCATCCTCACTGCTCGCTCAACTGCCGAGGACGTGGTGACCGGTTTTGATACTGGTGCTGATGATTATGTGACTAAGCCGTTCAATATCCCCGAATTGCTTGCACGCATTCGAGCACATTTGCGTCGCGCAGCGCAGACTCCGGTGCATAATCCACTCACCGGTCTGGCAGGGAATGTGCTCCTGACCGAAGAGTTGAAGTATCGCTTGAAGAACGATACACCGTTTGCCCTGTTGTACGTCGATCTCGATAACTTCAAGGCGTTCAACGATACCTACGGACCGGCGCGTGGTGACCGTTTGATCAAACTGGTTGCCGGGGTGCTTACGGATGTGATTCAGGAGAAGGGCGCCGCTAGCGATTTCATCGGGCATATCGGCGGTGACGACTTCGCAGTGCTCACGTCGCCTGAACGCCTCGATGAAATCTGCCAGAGTATCATTGCACTGTTTGATATGCGCGTGCGCGACCTCTACGACCCGGAAGACCTGGCGCGCGGCTATTTGCGCGGCGTTGATCGGCAGGGGGTGCCGCGCAATTTCCCAATCACGACGATTTCGATAGGAGTGGTGACCAACTGCCGCCGGCACTTTACCGATTACGAAGAGATCAGTCGCGTAGCGGCAGAGATGAAGCAGTATGCCAAGCAGTTGCCCGGCAGCACCTATGCGGTTGACAGTCGCAGCACCAATGAGCAGGTTGTTGAGCGTGACCGCCGTGGTGTGTCACTTCCACCAGTGCTGATTGTTTCTGCCGATGTCATGCTGCGCAGCGCTATCGTCCCGATGATCGACGAAGCCGATCTGCGTGCACTTGATGCGCCGACTGTGCTCGATGCCGAACGGTTGCTCGCCTACCATCCCGAAACAGCCCTAGTGATTGTTGATATGCGGATGGGGAAACAGTTGTGCGAGTTCTGTCACAACCTGGCCACTCATCAACCGAAACTGCCGATCATTGCGCTCGCCGATAAGGACAGTTCTGGCGTGGTCGCTCCGGGCACAGTTAGGCATATCCTCTCGCTACCGCTTGATCAGGAACAGTTGCACGCGAAGATCGTTGAAGTGCGCAGCCCGTCGCAAAAGGCATCGTAGCGTATGCAGGTCGCAGTCATCAGTCTGGCGCTTCTCGCCGCTATTGGTGCGGCGGTTCTCCTGGTTGCGCCGTTGCGCGCGCGGTTGCAATTCTGGTTGTGGCAGTTCTGGGCGTCTGTTCAAAGACGTGCCAGGCTGGCGCGCAGCGCAACGGTTATCAGCAGTTCTGGCGAGGAGATTGAACTACCTGATGCCGTGCTCGCCGATATACCCTGGACCGGACGAATACGCGAATCGTTGTCCAATACACGCCTTCGCGTCGTCAGCGCCGGTATCCTTCTGGTAGTGTCGATTCTGCTGGTACTGCCTCGCCTGCTTCCCGAAACCCGCGCTGATGAACTGACGGTGCTGGTAGCGCCGTTCTATGAAACCGGCAGCGTTTCGGGCACAACAGGACGCAGGGCGGCGGTTGAACTGGCAGAGCTGCTAGCAACGACTTCTGGTCCGGGCGTTACAGTTCGATCAGTTGACGTTGCACCCGACGATCTTGTTGCGGCGCAGGCGCTCATACAGGCATACCGTGCTGATCTCCTCATTTTGGGAGAGATAATCACTGGCGGGATGCTCGATGCCCCAACATTGACACCAGTTGCCATTTATGCACCGGAAGGGATACAGGCGTCTTACAGTCTCGACGGCTTTGTCGGGCGTTTCGCATTTCCATCGGTCTATCCGCTTGCAACGCAACCAATCAATGGGCGTGTTGTCATTCCGCGTCTGGTGCGCGCGCTGGCGGATTACAAACGTGGAGCGTACAGCAACGCTATCGCCACGTTCGACGAACTCGAGCGCGATTACCCGGCGTTGCGTCCCGGATTACTGCGGACACTGCGCGCTGTGATCTGGTGGGCGCGCGGTGACTATGAGCAGTCGGTCGAGGAGTTCCAGCGGGCAATCGCTGCTATGCCTGATGCGTCGCCTGCCGAACTGGCACGATTGTATGCCTCGCTTGGCGCGGTCCAGTACGACATGGGTGACCCGGCTTCCCGTGAATCGTTCAATCGGGCGATTGCGCTGCTGCAAGGCCAGGATCTTGGCGCACTGCGGTACAGCCTGGCGCTGGAGGAACTGCGGTCTGGCAATCCGGCGGCTGCGGCTGTATCGCTCGAACAGGCGCGCCGGTTATTACCGCCGTCTACGCCACTGTTGTTGACACTTGCCAGAGCATACCGTCTCGATGGACAACTGGAAGCAGCAGCAGAGATGCTCAACGCAGCTGCCCGCCAGATCGACGCCGATGACCGCGATGTCCCTTCCGATCTTCGTCCGCTCGTAAGCGCACGCCTGCGCGCGTCAGTCCAGGGCGAGCGCGCGCTTTTGCGTCTGGCACGACTGGTCAATGCGCGTGGTCCGCTCCTATGGGAACTGGATGTCACACCCCCACCGTGGACACAAGATAGAGCATCGTCGTCTCCAGAGACAGAACTGAATGCCATCCTCAGCGACCTTTCACTGGCGCTGCGTGAAGCAACGACGCTCAACCAGGAATGGAATAAACGTGCCGCGACCGCCGACACTGAACAACGGCGGGTCGATAGCAGCATCGCCACCCATCAGGCGCGCCGCGCCGATCTCGCGCTACGGCAGCATCGTTTCTGGCTGGCTGCGGTCGAAGTCGAACTCGCGCGGTTGCGCGATACGCGACCACCGACGGGCGCCGCGGCAATCTGGGCGGGTCTGACGCGCACCTGGTCGCCAGCTACCGACGCGCTCCGACAGATTGACATTCTTGAAAAGGCACAGCCGGGCAGCGCCGAACTGATCCTTCTGCGCGGAAAATCACTGGTGGTGAATGATCGGTTGGAGGAAGCACGTGCAGCGTTTGAGACGGCGGCGCGGCTGGCGCCTGACCGACCGGAACCGCTATTCCATCAGGCGTTGCTGATCTTGCCGCAGAACCGTGATCAGGCGCGACAACTGCTTGCCGCAGCGCTGGATCGCGATCCGAACTACTTCCCGGCGCGCATCCGTCTGGCAGAACTGGCAGAAGAAGATCAACGCTGGCAGGAAGCGCTCATACATCGTCGCTGGCTGGCTGAACAACACCCCGGCGATAACGAGGCACTGGCGCTGGCACGTACGCTTCGTCTCAGCGGACCGGAAGGGTACGCTGAAGCCGAACAGACGCTTTTGCCGCTGGTGGAACGCAATAATGCGGATGCCATTATCGAACTGAGCCGGCTTTACCGGGCTGCCGGGCGAAACGACGCGGCTCGCAGTGTGCTGGAGCAGGGGCGACGGAATACTGCGCGCAGCACGCTGGCATTCGCTGACCTTTCGCACGAACTCGGACAGGTGCTGCTCGATCTGGGCGACATTCCGCTCGCTGAGCGCCAGTTCGAAGCAGCGGTCAATTCAAACCCACGCCACGTGTACGCGCACCTGGCGCTAGCGCAACTCGCTCGAAGCGCAGGGAATGACCGCGCGGCTGCGCGTCGTTACGAAGCGGCGCTCGACGCTGGTGCAAGCGATCCTGCTGTGCTGGAGCAGATAGGGACGACGCTGCTCGAACTTCGTGAGTATAATGCCGCAGTGATAGCGTATGAGCGTGCGATCTCAAAGCAACCGGCGAGCGCAACGCTCCACTATGGTGCAGCGCTAGCATATCTGGGCGTGGGGCGCCTCGATGCTGCGTATGAGTCGGCGCAGCGAGCGCTCGAGCGGCGCAATGCCTATCCAGAGGCGCTGGTGTTGCTGGGTGACATCGCATTACAACGTGGCAAACTGGCAGAAGCCGAACAGCAGTATCGCGCAGCATTGCAGCAGAATCCATCACTGGCGGCAGCGCACATTGGGCTTGGTCGAGTGGCGGCAACTGGCGGCAACTGGTCGATTGCAGCAGGGCATTTCCTGAACGCAGTGCAGGGAGAACCGCAATCACCCGATGCTCTGCTCTGGCTCGGCGAGGCGCGGCTGCGTATCGACGATATCGATGGCGCTATTGCGGCATACAGCGAGGCGCTGCGCCTGCGCGACAATTTTCCGGAGGCATATTTTGGGCTGGCGCAGGCGGAGTATGGAGCAGAACGCATCGAGGAGGCATTGCGCAATGTCATCCGCGCGCTGGAGTTGCGACCAAGCTATGCTGAAGCGGCGTTGCTGATGGGAAAGATTTATGAACGGCAGGGGTACAGCACACGCGCACTCGAAGCCTATAAACGGGCGACCGATATTAATCCACGTCTGGCGGAGCCGCACTATCGCCGCGCGCTTCTGCTCATCCGCGCCGACCGGTTGAACGAAGCGCGCGAAGAACTTGAAGTCGCAACCCGTCTCGATCCCAACTTTGCTGAGGCGCATTACTGGTTGGGACGGGTCTATTTTGCACAACGCAACTTTCAGGCAGCGCTTAAACGGTTCCGCGAAGCAGTCAACAGACAGGGCGGCGCGTATCCCGAAGCGCGGTATTATCAGGGACTGGCAGAAGAACAACTTGGAGATTTGAACGCAGCAATCCGGTCATTCGAGATGGTTGCCAATCAGAGTAATGATACGCTCTGGGCAGGCGAAGCGCGTGCAGCGCTGGCACGAATGAGTGACCGCTAGACAAAGGAGTCCTGAATGACACCAATACCGGCAATGGCGCTGATCGAACAGGCAGCGTATCTGTCACCTGTCTGGGCGCGCTACAGCGATATATTCGTTGAGCGCGGCGAAGGGGTCTATCTATACGATGTCGAAGGGCGACGATACCTGGATTTTACCTGCGGCATCGGTGTGACGAACACCGGGCACTGCCATCCACGTGTGGTGCAGGCGATCCGCGACCAGGCAGGTCTGCTGCTGCACGGGCAGGCAAACATTGTCTATCACCGCCCGATGCTCGAACTGGTGGCCGAACTGCGCACCATCGTTCCTTCAGAACTCGACAGTTTCTTTTTCAGCAACAGCGGCGCAGAGGCGGTCGAGGGCGCGGTCAAACTGGCGCGTCAGGCGACAGGACGCAGCGACATCATCGCGTTCGATGGCGGCTTCCACGGGCGCACCGCAGGCGCGATGGCGCTCACCAGTAGCAAAGGCAAGTATCGTTATCGGGTCGCACCATTGCCTGCGGGGGTGCATTTCGCACCGTATGCTGCATGCTACCGCTGCGCCGTTGCCCGCGCAGCTGGCGCCGACACAGCAGCGATCTCCGGCGCAGCGCCCGACGACCGGGGGTGCTGCGGCAACCCGCTACATCAGATCGAACATCTGCTTCATACCCACACGACACCGGAGGACGTGGCAGCAATACTGGTGGAACCAGTGCTTGGCGAGGGCGGCTATATCGTTCCGCCGGTCTCGTTTCTTCAGGGATTGCGGCGCATCTGCGATCAGTATGGGATACTCCTGATCGTGGACGAAGTGCAGAGCGGATTTGGGCGCACTGGTCGTTTCTTTGCCATCGAGCACTTCGGTATCGTTCCCGACATTATGACGGTTGCCAAAGGGATTGCTTCAGGACTTCCGCTTTCTGGTATTATTGCACGGCGCGCTATTATGGAACGCTGGCAGCCGGGGTCGCATGGCGGCACCTACGGCGGCAATGCAGTCGCGTGTGCTGCTGCAGTTGCCACGATTCGGGCGATGCGTGAAGAGCGCATGGTCGAAAATGCAGAGCGTCAGGGCGTGCTGTTGAAGACAGAACTGCTGCGGATCAAGGAGCAGTCTCCATCGATTGGCGATGTACGCGGGATAGGGTTGATGGTTGGCGTCGAACTGACGGCAGCGGATGGCACACCCGATACTGCCCTAGCGAAACGCGTTGTGGCAGCATGCCGCGATCGGGGATTGCTCCTGTTGACCTGCGGACCATACGACAACGTCATCCGTTTCATTCCGCCGTTAATCGTTGAGGAACATCAGATTCGCGACGCTGTGCGCATCTTTGAGGAAGCGCTGGCGTCTTAGCAAGGCGTGGAGTTCTGCTCCGCGAACATCTGGTACCATGCCACACCGTGCACCATATCGGGTTGCGCTTCAGGCATTGCAATCCGACCGACTCCGCCGCGATTACGCGGATCTCGCCTCCGAACCGCAATATCGGTTGATTGGTGAGTTCTTTTTTACCGAACTGTACGGTCCACGCGACTTTAGTGCGCGAGATGCGCAGGCGCGCCGCCTCCACCTGCTCGTCCAGGGTTTCCCTGGCGTAGTTATTCGTGATGTTGAGCAGGTGCTCGAATTGCTCGACCTGACAAACCGCCTGGATGAAGAGGTTGTTGAGCAGTTGATCGCAATTGGGGCGCCGCTGGATTTCGATATGGAGACGTATGAACGCGCCTATCGTCTGGCAGACAATTATGCTGATCGGGTACGCCAGATCGAGCTGGTGCGTCAGTCGCTCTACAACGTTGCGCGCCTGACGCGCAACCCACTGATAGGCATCGCGCTAGACCGCACGCGCGGACTCGCGGAGATGCTCGGCATGAACGATATTCACCGCTTCCTTCGCGTTGGCTATAAGGCAGTCTTGCCAGTACGCGATATGCCGCGCTTTATCGAGACAATCGCCGTGCGTGAGATGAACCGGCTTGATCGGATCTATGCTGATCAGTTGAAGCACACAAAGAAATAGGGTGCAACGAACGAGAGATAGCTGCGTAGCGCAGCTCGTTGCCCTCGACAGCAGCACCCTATTCCTTCATCCTGCGCAGCATGCGGAGGTCAGCCTCGACCATCATCTCAACCAATTGCTCGAAGGAGACTTCTGGCTTCCATCCCAGTTTCTCGCGGGCGCGGGATGGATCTCCGACCAGCAGATCAACCTCGGCAGGACGGAAAAACCGTTCATCGACGACAACATAATCGCGATAATCTAACCCCGCATACGCGAACGCTAGCTCACAGAATTGCCGCACCGAGTGCGTCTGACCGGTCGCCACAACATAATCGCCGGGTTGATCTTGTTGGAGCATCAACCACATAGCGCGCACATAATCGCCAGCATATCCCCAGTCGCGCTGCGCATCGAGGTTGCCAAGGCGCAGTTCCCGGTCGAGACCGAGGGCAATGCGCGCGACACCGTGCGAGATTTTGCGCGTCACGAACTCGAGACCGCGACGCGGCGATTCATGGTTGAATAAAATGCCGCTGCTGGCGTGCATGCCATAACTTTCGCGGTAGTTGACCGTGATCCAGTGCCCATAGACCTTTGCGACGCCATACGGCGAACGCGGATAGAACGGCGTTGTCTCACGCTGCGGCGTTTCGACAACTTTACCGAACATCTCGGAAGAACTGGCCTGGTAGAAGCGTATTTCAGGATCGACGATCCGAATAGCATCGAGCAGGCGCGTGACTCCGAGCGCTGTCACTTCACCGGTAAAGACTGGTTGTGAGAATGATGTCTGGACAAAACTTTGGGCAGCCAGGTTGTAGACTTCGGTGGGGCGATGCTCACGCAGCATATGGATGAGCGAGACTTCATCGAGCAGATCGCCCGGAGTCAGTGTCACCCGATCCTGGATATGTCGGATGCGCTCGAAGTTGACTGTGCTGGAACGCCGAATCATCCCAATGACTTCATACCCCTGTTCGAGCAGGAACTCCGCTAGGTACGACCCGTCTTGCCCGGTGATGCCAGTAATGAGAGCACGCTTACGCGCCATGAACGAGCCTCGCATGATGTACTAACGATGCGATAAATAACTACAGCACGGATCACGTGGCGAGCGTCTGGATACACCACATGACCTGAGCGTGTATCATACCACATTCTGCCTCCGCGCCGACAGGAGGAACAACAATGTCAGTTATTCATTTCAACACCACGCAATACGACGCTACGGCATTTATTGGGAAACGGCCTGACCTGCCAAGTGCCGCTCTTTCAGCGCGATTATAGCCGGACACAGGACGAATGGGAAGACCTGTGACAGGATATTCTCAACACCGTTATTCGCCTGGTAACGCCGGATAGGGGTCAGGTGTTTGATCTTTTGCGGTGTACGGAAGTTGATGCACCGGTCTACGCTGCGCTTGCAAACCTGGAAGATTAGACATCATAAGGTTTAATGGTATACTATTTTCATACGAGCCGAAATAGAGGGAGACGCCATGTGTAAGTATCGATCCATCATCAAAAACCCGACGAAATGACGTTCTATGACTGGACTGACCGCTGATGAGTTCCACGCGCTGGTTCCGATCTTCCACGCCGCATTTGAAGCGTATATGAAAC
>JAGHYV010000185.1 GCA_017743475.1 Roseiflexus sp.
GTCGTGCGGTTCACAGGATGCGCTCATTGTGCCGATTAACCGACGGGTTGCCAGCAATCTGCAAGAGAAATCGCTCCAGGCGACGAGTTTGCTCCTGACGCGACAATCCTGCCGCGACCGACTCCGGCAGGTCGGGAATATCGGCGCCGCGTTCCTTCATATCCAGCCAGCACGCCAGGTGATCGGCGATCTCTGCTGGATCGGATGATACGATCCCTGCCTGTCGTTCCCGGATCAGCGCCGCCGCCACATTGTCCGCCGGTCCGATCGCCAGGATCGGGCGGCGTGCGCCCAGGTACTCGAACAGTTTGCCGGTATACACCCCGCGTTCACGCGGATCGTTCCACAGGAGCAGCAGTAACACGTCGGCGGCGCGCTGAAGACCTAGCGCCTCCTGATGCGGCACGGCATCCTTCACCTCCAGCACAGAAGCCACACCGTAATGCTGCGCCTCTGCCATAATGGACACCATTCCCTGAACACCCCAGCCATAGAACGCAACCCGCACCTGCCCGGCACGCGCTCCGAGACGCTGTAATGCAGCGAAAAGTGCGACAGCGCTCTGCTTGCCTGGGTATACATTGCCGGTGTACACAATGCGTAGGAATCGATCCGGATGCGATCGTCGCACCGGCGGGTAGTCGGTTGGATCGAAACCGTTCAGCACCACACCTACCGGCACATCGTAGCGCAGGCGCAGCGTTTGCGCCAGCGGCTCAGAGACGGTGATGAGACCCGCAGCAGTGCGCAGCGTTCGACGCTCAAGCCATGTTTCCAGCACACGCCGCCACATGGGAAACGTATAGTAGTGATTATCCGTCCAGAGATCGCGCAACTCACCGACCCATGGTACACCATGCCGCTGCCGCAGCGCAGCGGCAATCAGCAGTGAGGTTGGAGGTCCACTGCTGGCAACGATTATATCCGGGCGCCACTCCTTCAATAAACGCTCTCCTTGCGCCCATCCGAATGGAAACCAGCCAATCGCATCATCGGGAAATGCCAAAAGGATACGATAGATGTCCAGCAACCGGATTGCCAGATGGTACGGGGATCGCAGCGGTTGCGCGCCGCCAACGAGACCGGCAACGCTGGCGCCTCGACCACGAAAGCGGGTGGCGAGCGTGTGGGGCCAGCTGATATCAAACCAGCGCGTGGCAAAGATGCGATCAGTCGGAAACTCGACGGGCAGATCGACCGGATATGGGAGCGGTTGAGCCGTTAGGACCCGCACGTCATGCCCAAATTGATGCAGGTATGTTGCCGTCTTCCCGGCGCGAACTGAAGCAATAATGTTGTACGGTGGAAAAAAGTAGGACAGCAACAGAATCTGCATCGTTGGTGTCTTGCTGTTATCCAGGACGACGGGCAATGATGACATATGCGCCGCACGTTAACTCATCGCGGGTGTAGCCGCGTGCGGCAAGTTCGGCTTCAATCTCAGGCGTCAGCAGATGTTCCCCTTCGCGCATGTGACAGTAGTGCCGGAGCACGTCGAAGTGCCTGGTGAACGCTGCGAGATAATCACGAATGCGCCATTCATTCAGCGGCACGCTGAAGGGCAGGCGTCGCTGCCGCAGATGATCCCACGGTTCGACCCCCGGCGGCATATGGCGGAGCGGCACTTCGGCGAAACTCAGGTTATGGCCACCAGATGGCGCAGTGAAGACATGGATCGCCGTCCACACCACGCCACCGGGTTTCAGCACCCGCGCCACTTCCGCTACTACCGACGGTACATCGAGAAAATGCTCGAACGCCGCAACCGATGTCACAAGATCGAAGGTCGCGTCCGGGAACGGCAGGCGCCCGACATCGCCGCAGACCAGCGCGTCGGAGTGCATCGCCGATGACGGCAGGCGCAATCGGTTGGCGTAGAGCGCACGTGCGACAGCATAGGCACGCCCTTGCCACGAACGTTCCGGGCGATTGACCAGATCGATGCCGATCACCCGATGCCCCTGCGCACGCAGGATCGCGTACTGCGGGCGCAGCCGGCCATTCGCCAGGTCGAGGATCGTCAGCGGATGCGAGAAATCCACCAGACCGGCAAGATCCGCGCGTCGGCTCGCGTCCAGGTCTGCCTCTCCGCGCGAACGGTCGCCGCGCCAGACCTGCCATGCATAGCGGGGATAGTCGAGGAGTTGGGGCATAGCATTATTCACTCCGAAACAATCGCTGGAGCTCGACAGGAGTGATCAACAGACCAATAACATTACCGATTAAGCGTTCGACTGATCGTCCTCGACCTATCATAGCAATGTTGAGCAATATAATCCCCACCATCGACCACAAAAAACATAACCAGTGATAGACGCTGAGACCAAAATGTTTTCGCACAAAGAATGCACGGTTAAAAACCTGGCAGATTCCAAAACGCAACTCTCGTGAACGTGACGCAGGCGATACTTTATGTTCCATTTGCGCCAGAGGCATCACCCAAAGTGTGCCATGCTTTCTGAGCTCATAGGTGAAGTCCATATCTTCAGCATAGGCATAGCCAGCAAAGCGCTCATAGCGCTCATCGAATCGCAAATCACGTGCATGTTCGAGAGATATGCACATATTGCCCCCTTCTAGACATTCTGTCTGAAAGGGACTTTGTGGTTGTACGACAAACATCGGAGTGTTGAACCCCGAAGGTAATACTTTACCCGGTGTTCCACCGTAAATCAAGAACATTCGCAAAAACCAGAAGAATGCTCGACCAAACGGAGGTAATTGCGGATTGGTGATCCATCCGCCGATACCAGCAGCATCGGGCTTTTCGTCGAACATGGTCAGCAAAGCTTCGCAGTACCAGTCTGCGAGCATCACATCATCATCAAGAAAGAGAACATGTGTTATGTCGTGATCCAGAAGGGTCAAACCCTGATTACGCTGAGATGTCAAACCCGCTCGTTGTGCAGGCACATAACGCAGCGGTATCGGTTGCACCGCTATGGTGTAGACCTGTTCTTCGTCACCACAGAGATCTGTTGAAGCATCCACAATGATCACGTTGTCAGGCAACCGTGATTGACAGGCAAGAGTTTTCAAACACGCGATTAAGTCGTCACGCCGGTTGCGCGTCGGAATAATAACGCTTAGTTTGCGTGCATTGCTCATCATTCTCAGTCCGACGGATAGAGCACGCCGCGCACGCCACGCCAGTAGAGCGCCAGTGCGCGATCAAGCAGCGTTTTTGCTAGA
>JAGHYV010000067.1 GCA_017743475.1 Roseiflexus sp.
GCAGCACCGTGCGCCCGGCATCGCCCGAAGGCGCTGGCGGCGTGACCAAGGTCTTGCTAGCGTCGCCTTCAGGCGGCAGCAGCACCGTGCGCCCGGCATCGCCCGAAGGCGCTGGCGGCGTGACCAAGGTCTTACCGGAATCGTCTATTGGTTTCGTCAAACGCGCGCCACACTGTGGGCAGAAGCGTTTTCCCTCCTCAAGTTCAGCCTGACATTGCGGGCAGCGAATCATTACCTGTCTCCTTGTTCACAGGGCATGTTTTCAATAGAACGTGGCGGGAACGTACAAGTTACGTTGCTGCATCAGGACTTTTGTCCTGATGCGGACCCCCAATCGGAAGTGCGACATAAAAGGTACTACCGCGTCCTTCGATGCTTTCTGCCCAGATTGTGCCGCCATGACGCACGGTCATTTCGTAACTAAGATACAGACCCAGTCCGAGACCCTCGCCGCTACGATGACGACCACGCGCATATCGCTGAAATAAGCGTTGCATTGTCTCTTCCGACATGCCAATGCCATAATCGCGTACCGTGATCAACGCTAGCGGTCTGGGATGACGTTGCATCTCACCAATCAGGGGGCGCAATGTTGCTGGTGGTTGATGGGCATACCTCGCTGCCAGCACGTCTGATTGAATAACGACTTCCGCGATCTCGACAGGAGAGCCGGGACCGCTGTACCGCACTGCATTGACCAGCAGATTCGTCAGCACCTGACGAATACGCAGCGGATCACAAATGACCAGCAGATCAGGAGCGTCGCAAGTCAGGGTTACCTCGCGTTCGCCAATGACCGGGCGCAACTGCTCGATCACCTGATGCGTCAACGCCACCAGGTTGACCTGCTGGAGTTGCAGGCTGAAGAGACCCGCATCCAGGCGCGACATATCGAGCAGATTATCAACCAGGCGCAGCATATGGCTGACCTGTTGCGAGAGGATGGTCAGACCGCGTAACTCGGTCGTATCCTCCTTATCACGCCGCTGCTCACGTCGGATGAGCAGATCAGCATAGCTGCGCACCGCAGCCAGTGGGCTGCGTAATTCGTGGGCTGCGACTGCCAGAAAGTCGTCTTTTGCGCGCTCCAGTTTCTGGTGCTCGGTAATATCCCGAAAGATGACAACCGCGCCTTCGATAGTATTCATATCGCCATACACGGGTGCGCCGCTGAAACTCATCACGGTATCTTCGCCACTGGCGCCGCGCAGCAACACCCGGTAATCGTGAAACACCTCTCCAGCAAGCGCGCGTGCCAGCGGCAGACGTTCAACTGGCAGCACGCGCCCCTCCAAATCACGGATGGCATAGAAATCTACCATCGAACTGATTGGTTGCTGGTAGGGGAATGACGTGAACGAGTCAGACGAGAGCAGTTCCATTGCAGTGCGATTGGCAAGCACCAGACGACCGAGACGATCACACAACACCACCCCTTCAACAATGCTGTTGATCACTGCGGTTAGTTTCCGGCGCTCGATGTGGCTTTCCTGGTACAGACGTACGTTGGCGATGGCGAACCCAATCAGGTTGCTCATCATCATCACTGTCTGCACATCGATGCGTTCTGGCAGAGTAGCATCGCCATAGATCCCAATCACTCCCACCACTGTGCCGCCTGCCAGCAGCGGCACATAGGCGCATCCCGCAAGACCGGCTTCCAGCAACAGCTCTTCACCAGTCCCAACGATAAGCGGACGACGGATTGGTTGACCGTAGCGCACTGCCTCTTCGCACGCCGCGCCAGCAACCTGGATTTCACGATTCTGTTCGACAAACGGCAGCGGAACGTGACGCCAGGCACCAAGTTGCAACACTCCGCGACCGGGATCGAGGAGGAACAGCGTGCCAACTGACGCTTCCACAACGCCAAGTACAACATCGAGCACATTGCGCATGAGTTCGTCAAGATCTGCCGCTGTGCTGATCACTGTGCCAATTGCACCGAACGCTTCCAGTCGTCGCTGGTGCGCCTGCATCTGGGCATGGAGTTGCGCATTCTTGATCGCTCCAGCTGCCAGGTTGCTAAACGTTTGCAACACTTGCAGATCGATACGGCGTAGTTGTGGACGGTTGCCAAGATTCATCAATTCCAGCACGCCAATCACTTCCGCGCCAATGCGCAGCGGCAGAATTACGGCCGTCAACTCGCGCGGCAGGCGTTCGAGGAAGGCGCATATATCCGGTTCGCTGCGCGGGCTGACCCGTCGCGCGAGATCGCGGTATGATGAACGCGTTTCGATAAGGAGTGGCTCGCCGCGCCGCAGCGCTTCGCCTGCCAGCCCTTCGCCCGGACGCAATCGCAGACGGCAGACTGCTTCGGTGGCAGGACCGAGATCAAGCCCGTAGTACGACTCCAGCCGCAGCGCCGTCTGCTGTCGGTCGTAGATCCAGAGCAACCCAGCCTGGACAGCAGGCACCACTTCGACAACACGCCGCACCAATCCTGCAAACAGTTCGGTCGGGTCGAGAACGGAGACCAGGTAGGTCGAAACATCGAGCAGATTGCTCAGAACCTCGCTCCGCTGTTCCGCTTCGTTGACTGGTTGATCGTAGATTTCACCCACAAGCGACGGCTGCGTAACGGTCATCTTGCGCCTCCAACGCAGCAAGTTTCAAGTACGGATTATAGCATGAGGGGTATGGCGTGGTTACGCGCAAAGCGCCAGATGCGAGACGGATCATGCGAAGCGATAGTTTCAGCACTACGCAGGTTGATGAAGGCGCCTCCCATACACAGAAGGTGCAGCAAGCCTGGTGTCGATTCAGTCGCACGAGGCATCGATGCGTATCGACGGAGACGGCATGGCGGCAGCGGTTGATCGAAAGTGTACAAGGCTGTCGAACGTATAGATTGCAAGAGCGGTCCAGATCAGGGCAAACCCGATCAGGCGCGACGGTGTAAGCGGTTCGCCGTACAACACAACGCCAACAAGGAACTGGAGCGTCGGTGCGATGTACTGGAGGATACCTAGCGTCACGAGCGAGACTCGCCGCGCCCCTGCCGCAAACAGCAGCAGCGGTGCTGCAGTAATTGGACCCGCTGCGATTAGCAGAGTCCAGGTCAGTGGATCACTATGGGCAAATGCAGTCTGTACTGTCAGTTCACGAGAGATCAGGAATATGACCATCATCGGTGTCAGGAGCGCTGTTTCAAGGGTGAACCCATCGAGCGAGTCGAGCGGCGCCGTTTTGCGTAACAGACCATATAATGCAAACGTTCCTGCCAGAATAAGCGCAATCCAGGGAAACGATCCATACTGAAATGTCAGATAGAGCACCCCTACCAGCGCCACACTCATCGCCATGCCCTGGCCGATGCGCAGACGCTCCTTCAACACCAGTGCACCAAGCAGCACATTGATCAGCGGGTTGATGAAATAACCCAGACTGGTTTCCACAATATGATTGTTATTCACCGCCCAGACATAAACAAACCAGTTAGCGGTCAGCAGCATCCCGGTCATCAAAAATGTCGACAGAACGCGACGATCCCGCCAGATGATGTCGATCCGCGACCAGCGTCGCCCAAAGGTGAACAGGACGAACGCAAACGCTAGCGACCAGATGATCCGGTGAGCGACAATTTCCAGTGCATCGACGTGCTGCAACAATTTCCAAAAGACCGGCAGCAAGCCCCAGCAGGCATATGCGCCGACTGCATAGATCACGCCTCTGTTCATCGATGGTGCGCTTTCCGTTTCGAAAGATATGAGCAATCCTGTTATCCTACCATAACCTGGCGCGAGGTCAACAGCGGGAATATCGACAACCGTTCACGCCTGGGATGACACACGAGCCCGGAAGCAAGGGCGTCCCGCCCCCGTTGCGTTTCCGAAGGCAGGATGCTCTCGCGTCCAAATGTGAACACTTACGAATATCGACCAGAACCGACAGTCACGCGGTATTGTACTGTACGAATCCTGCTTTGCACCCTTGCCCTTCACATGGTATGCTGTACTTGTGCAAAAATTAGATGTGGCTGTGCGCCGTCTCCTGGCCCTGATGTGCATGCGCATCATACGCCCGGTGATATCGTAGAGCCGCTACCAAACAGGAGTACACAATGGCAACGGCAAGAACTGGCGACACTGTGACAGTGCACTACACTGGTACGCTGGAAGACGGGACTGTCTTTGACAGTTCACACGGTCGCGAACCACTGGTGTTCACACTGGGCAGCGGGCAGGTCATCCAGGGGTTCGAGGAGGCGGTGATCGGGATGCGGGAGGGGGAGAAGCGCCGCGCGGTATTGACGCCGGATCAGGCATATGGCGAGTACCATGACGAACTGATCTTCTCGCTAAGCCGTGACGAATTGCCGCCCCATGTCGATCCGGCAGTTGGCGAGCAGTATCAGATGCGTCGCCCGGACGGGCAGACATTCATTGTCACGGTGCGCGATGTGTCGCCGTCCGAAGTGACATTCGACGCCAACCATCCGCTGGCTGGCGCAACGCTGACCTTCGACATCGAACTGGTGGCAATCGAGTAGTGAGGAATCTCGTGCTCTTTCAGGCATCTGGCGTTTACGCACCGTGAACTGCCAGATGCCCTTTTTTGATTTGCACGACGCCCTTTGCTGGCTCAGAACTCTGGCGGGCAAAAGCACTGTCTTTGCCTGCCCTCCCTGGCGCAGCAAGCCTGTCGAACGCCGTGCTCCTTTGAAGAGCACAGGTCCGCATATTTTTGATATACTGCCGCTACACGTAACGATAGGAAAGAGACTCCGAAGCGAGGATGCTATGACCACTGCCGACACTCAGGCGTTGCTTGCCGATCTGTCTGCGCGGCTCGGACCTGATCGTGTGATTGTGGATCCGGCTCAACTCATCACCTACGAAGTCGATGGTAGTTTCGACCGCGGTCGTCCCGACGGCGTCGTCTTCCCCCGTTCAGTTGATGAGGTGGTGCAAGTGGTGCGTTGGGCTGCCCGGCATCACGTACCGCTCATCGCGCGCGGATCGGGAACCGGTCTGGCAGGCGGCGCAGTCCCCGAACATGGCGGCGTGGTGGTGCAACTCGGGTTGATGAACCACGTACTGGATATCGACCTGACCGGTCGCAGTGCGGTTGTCGAAGCGGGAGTTGTCAACCTGATCTTCGATACCCAGGTGCGTCAGCATGGTCTGTTCTTTCCCCCCGATCCCTCTAGCCAGCGCACGGCGACCATCGGTGGGAACATCGGTACAAATGCGGGTGGACCGCACTGTTTCAAATATGGCGTCACCAGCAACTATGTGACCGGTGTTGAAGTGGTGCTGAGCGACGGGCGGATCATTCATACTGGCGGGCGAGCGCTTGATATACCGGCTTACGACCTGACGGCGCTCTTCGTTGGCAGTGAAGGCACGCTGGGCATCATCACACGCGCTGATCTGCGCCTGCTCCGCGATCCGCCAGCGGTGCGCACACTCCTGGCTGCGTTCGACAGCGTCGAACATGCAGGAAAAGCAGTATCTGCGATTATTGCGCGCGGTCTGGTGCCGGCGACGATGGAAATGATGGATTCGAGCATTGTACGCATTGTCGAGGAGTATGCACATCCCGGATTGCCGCTCGATGCTGGTGCCGTGTTGATCATCGAAGTTGACGGCTATCCCGAAAGCGTTGGACCGCAGATTGCCGAGATTGAAGCAACCTTGCGCGACTGCGACGTGCGCGAGGTGCGAGTAGCGCAAAGCGCCGCAGAACGCGATCAGATCTGGTTTGCGCGCAAGAGTGCTGCTGGCGCTATGGCGCGTCTGGCGCCGGCATACTATCTGGTCGATGGCACCGTGCCACGTAGCAAACTGGCAGAAACCCTGGCAGCGGTGAACCGGATCATCGAAGCTGATGGCTTCCGCACTGGTCATGTCTTTCATGCTGGTGATGGCAACCTGCATCCGCTCATCCTGATTGAAAATCCTTCGGATCGGGCGTTGATCGCGCGGGTGCTCGAAACCGGTCGCAAAATTCTAGAAGTCTGCGTTGCGGCTGGCGGCAGTATCACCGGCGAACACGGCGTTGGCATCGAGAAGCGCGCATTCATGCCGCTGATGTACGGCGCTACCGAACTGTCGCTGATGTGGGACGTGAAGGATATCTTCGACCCGACAGGCATTATGAACCCTGGCAAGGTGTTGCCACCGCGTGATGAGGTGATGGCGGGTTTGAACGATGCACAGAAGCCACAACCAGGGCGCATGTCACCGGTGGTGACAGCGACCAAGGCGTTGAGTGAATCTGCGTCATCCGCTCCCACACTCAGCACACCGGAAAGCGCAGAGGAAGCTGCAGAGATATTACGCGACCTGATCAGTGCAGGGCAAAGTGTGCGCATTCGGGGAGGCGGAACGAAATCAGCTCTGCTTCCGCCAGCCGATGCGGTAGTATCCACTGCTCATCTGTCAGGCGTTCGTGTGCTTGCGCCCGATGACCTGTACATTACTGTCGGCGCAGGTACGTGCCTGGAGGAACTCCAGAAGGCGGTGCATCCCTATGGGATGTGGGCACCGATAGCATCTCCCTGGTCTGCCGCAACGATCGGCGGTACGATTGCCACCAACCTGAACGCGCCGCTGCGGATGCGCTACGGCAGCCTCCGCGATCTGATACTGGCAGTGACCGTTGCGCTCCCCGACGGTCGCGTCGCCCGCATTGGACGACCGGTTGTCAAGAACGTCGCCGGATACGACCTGCCAAAAGTACATGTCGGAGCACATGGCACACTGGGATTGATCTGCGATGTAACTATCAAACTGACGCCGTTGCCGCGGATGCGGGCAACACTGATCGCTGCGCCGCGCCGGATCGCGCAGGCACTCGAAGCTGGCACGAAACTGGCGCAACACTCCCTGATCGCCTCTGCAGTGCTGCTGCTGGAGGTCGCCGATGATGGACGTTGGGCGGCGTCGCTCCCGGTTACCCTGGATCGCCGCCCAATGACGCTTCTGGTCTATACCGCCGAAGGTCTGGCGGAAGACGTTGCGGCAGAACTTGCCGCCGCGCGTGCTGTCCTGCGTAGCGCTGGCATACCGGCGCTTCAGATCGCAGTACCGTCCGGCAGCGACCTGTGGGGCGCCTTCATCGGTGCAGCGCAACCGGACGATCTGATGGTACGGATAGGCGTCGCCCCGAGGGATATCGGCGCGCTGCTGCAACGCGCCGGTTTTGGCGGGCATGAGTCGTATGTGGCGGATGTGGCGGCTGGACAAGTATACGTGCGCGCGCCGGCGCCGCACGTCGATGACACAGGACGTATTCTGGCTCGTCTGCGTACTGCGGCGCAAACCCTCGGTGGCTACGCAGTGGCGCTGGCAGCGCCGGCGCGCGCGCGCATCGACCAATGGGGCTTCACTCCCGATGCACTTGATAAGATGCAGGCGCTCCGACAGCGATGGGGAGCGGCTGGGTTGCTCAATCCGGGTGCGTTCCTGATCTGAACCTGACCGGTTGTGAGAAAAGTCACAGATGCTCACCGACAAGGCGCCAGAAGTGGCGAAGCCATCTCTCCCGAATCGGGGAGATGGCTTCATTTCGTATCTGCGATGGCGCGTTCTGAAACCGATTATACAGTCTGGCGCTCCAGGTATTGCCTGCGATAGTACTCCTTGAACTCACCCGACTTGATCGGACGCCACCAGTCCTGATGTTCAACATACCAGCGCACGGTTTTCTCAATTGCCTGAGCAAAAGTGTGACGCGACTGCCATCCCAGCGCCTTGATTTTGTCCGTGCGCACCGAGTAGCGTCGATCGTGCCCTGGTCGATCAGCGACCGGCTGGATCAACGAGTAGGGCTTGCCTAGCAGATCGAGGATCGCCTTCGCCATCACGATATTTTCCGTCTCTACGCCCGAGCCAATGTTGTACGCTTCGCCGATAACGCCACGGTGCAGAACAACATCAATCCCCTCGCAGTGATCCATCACGTATTGATAGTCGCGCATCTGTCTCCCGTCGCCATATAGCGGCAGAGGAATATCGTCGATGGCATTGGTAATAAAGAGCGGTACGGCTTTTTCTGGATACTGGTACGGACCAATATTGTTCGTGCCGCGGGTGATCAGCACTGGCAACCCATAGGTGATGTAGTACGCATACACCAGATGCTCGCCGCCTGCCTTCGATGCGGCATAAGGCGAACGCGGCTTGAGCGGATCATCCTCCGAGGATGAATGACCCGGTTCGATGTGTCCGTAGACTTCATCGGTGCTGACAAATAGGGCGCGCTCGAGTTTCATTTCTTTCACTGCCTCGAGCAACACGTATGTCCCATACACATCGGTACGAATGAAAGCATCGGGATCCATGATCGAGCGATCCACGTGTGTCTCGGCGGCGAAGTTGACCAGCGTATCAACATCATGTGCACGAATGACTTCCCGCACCCCTGCCGGATCGCATATATCGCCCCGCACAAACGTGAAACGCGGATCACCCTGAAACCGCGCTATATTTTCTAATCGCCCGGCATACGTCAGTTTATCGTAGACGACGATCCGATAGTCTGGATATTTCGTCAGCATCAGTTCAACAAAGTTACTGCCAATGAATCCGGCGCCACCGGTGACCAGAATAGTGCGCATATCGTACTCCTGAAGCATGTGCTTTGTCTGCTGAAGTCTACCATAGCGGCGGCATGTGTCAAAAGGATGAAATTGAACGTTCAACGTTCAACGTTGGCTATGGTTACCGCATCACCAGAGGCAATGTCACCCGATGGATCATCATGTTCGAGTCGACACGCGCTGTCAGTTCGCGCATAGGACCTTCGTTGCCAGCTGCATCAATTGCCCGATAGCGTACATGGAAGAGACCATCGAATGGCAGATTGATGCGTACAATTGATCCGACGGCAGTCTGCCACGTCGATCCATTCAGACTCCAACGGATCGCGGTGACACCGCTGCCACCCCGGTCATCGGCAGCAAGCGTCAACGCTGCCGGAGATAGAAATGTTCCGCCCAGACGCGGCGTATTACTCAATCCGTCGGGTATCTGCTGGAATGTGCTAGACCCCGGCAACCGCACATCGTACCCTGACACTGCCATGCCGCGCAGCTCGAAGAAAACGACTGAGAGCGCATGGAAGCCTGTGTCCAGGTAGATGGTTCCCGTTGCTTCGGTGCGATCATGCAGACCGCTATTTGTAACAACTGTTTGTCCGTTCACCAGCAACCACGAACCGTCGTCGCTGATGGTGCGGAAGGTGTACTCGCCCCTGACCGGTGCATGAAAAACGCGCGTTTGCGCAATGACGAAGCGATCATGCAGCCCAAGTGGTCCGCCACTGCCCCAATCGAGCAGTTCACCGTGCCAGACAAAACTGCCGACTTCCACACCGGACAGCAGCGCCTGCGCTTCGCCGGTACGTGCCAGAAGGCTGTCAGGTACGGCATCGAGCCGATACACCCATGCAGTGGGACGCAACCATTCGTCGAAGGTCGCCGCATCGGGCGGAGTACGCTCATCAGTGACTGTGATCGTCGTTGCAGCGACATCCTGCGCTAGATAGCGCACATATTCGTGTACCATTCCCACCCGCAGCGGGTATGCTCCCGGCGTATGGAAGCGCACATATCCTGTGACCGTTTGCTCTTCGCCCGGCGCCAGGTCGCCATTCAAGCCCCAGCGCCACGGGTAATCTGATGTCGGACCCGCGCATCCGCTACCGTACAGCGCGCTCCAACCCGGCATGCCAAGCGCAATACGAATCCTGCCTGCTTCTTTCGGAAACGCTGGAAATGCGCCAGTCGGACTACCGGCAAAACATTCGTGTTGTTCGTATACATATGCGTTTGCTGGATCATTCATCCCGCCGCCAGCAGTCAGATCAACGCGTGGATCTTGACCGGAGAGGAAGGTCGATCCAGTATTGCGCACCGTCACATCAACGCGAAGCAATTCGCCAGCGGCAAGCGTCTCCCGCGCAAACCGCACCGCAACAATCTGCGCCGAAGCCTGGGAATGTTCAGGAACCCATTTCATTGCATCGAACATGACGATTCGCCTGGCAGACAGCGGTTCACCGGTCAGATCGTCGAGTTCGACCGAGCCGTTGCTGCCAGCGTCGAAGGTGTAGACGCCGAGATCAACCCACCCTTCGACGCTTTCCTGACTGATTGGAACAACAACACGACCGCTGGCGCTGTGTATCACATATCTGGCACGACTAGTCAGCGGTCTGAGTCCACAATCGCGCGGAATATATGCGAGAACACGATACGTGCCACGATAGGGCAGGTTGGGTCGCCAGACGCCGCGGTTAGCACTTTCCACCGGGTTATTCGTCGCAAAGGTGTACAGTGCATGACCACCCGCACCGCAGGCTGCACTGTACCAGTTAGCGGCGCTCCGGCTGAAACTGCTCTCCCGCTCATCGATGACCAGATCGCCGTTGTCATATGTTCCATCACTGCTGCGCATCAGTGCCAGCACACGGTTCCGCAGGTCGGGAAGGATTGCCATGATTGCATCGCCTGGACATGTGGTATGACCTGGGGTGACCTGACGGTGACCGGCGATGTTGGGAACAATGGCCCCTGGATTAAACGGCAGACACTTGCTCGACCGTGAGCATCCGTAGTAGTACGAACGACCGAGCGGGTCGATATCCTTCTGCGCCGCTTTCCAGGCGATCAGGCGCACCAGCGACTCCTGCGCGGCAGGGGTTGGCGCAACACCGGAGTATGTCCCGATCAACGCGATGCCCATCGACCCGTAGTTGGCGGTATCGTGAAATCCGACGGCGTCGTCGCCGCCAGCTCGTCCTTCGTAGATAACGCCGTTGGGATCGATCAAATAGTTGTATCCAATATCCCCCCACTGGCGCGTGATCGCGTGGTACGACCAGATGGCGCGCACACGCGCCGCCCAGTTCGGCTGCCCTGGTGAAAGCGTGTTTCCGTCCGCGGTGTGGTGGACAATGATGTGGCTCACCGGATAATATGCCGGTTGCACGCGACTCCCTTGACCATCTGGCGAACCCCACGCTGTGCGGGATACGACCGGCGGCTTGCCTGGACCTGCGCTCTGGGGCAGTGCAAATGCTGTTGCCGGAGGCGTAGCCGGACCCGTCAATGCATCGACAGTGTGCGCCTCAATCACGCCAGGGATCGGCATGGCGCCATCCGGCGCAGGCGACATGAGCACACGTACCTGCCAAAAGCGCATCAACGATCCGACATCAATAATGTCGCTCCATACCACATCCGGACTATCTTCAGGACGGCGCAGATCATCGCTGCTGACCAGTTCCGCCCATTCGGTCCAGCCAACCCCATCATCCGACGTGCGCACGAAGAGGGTCAGCGTTGCACCGGGTGGAACCTGCGCGTCGTACCGGATCACAAGGTGACTGAACGGGCGCGTCGTTTGAACCGGCGCCATCAGGTACGATCCTGCTTCGCCGATCATCGCCAGCGCAGCATCGCCACCCGGTACAGCGACGGTTCGTTCAGGCAGCAGATCTCCCGTTTTCTCTTGAGCGTCTGATGAGCGAAACGGCAGCACCAGAGAAAGCACGATGAGTGGCATCACAGCGATGGTCATGAGACGTAGTGGTGCAACAATCAGGACGCGCATACGAATCGCTCCTTCTCCAGCAGTATTCTCCGCAGTTCTATCGTAGACCAGGAGGCTATGACAATACTGATGCGCGCCTGATACATGTCTGACAATTGTCTGGACGGGTTGCAGATAAAAAGCAATCCATGGCTTCCTGATGGGGTAAAAAGATATGCCATTCTGTAATCGAACTGTAAAGCAGCTCATCCGGCAGGCGGCCAGTAACTTTTTCTTTACCGATACGGTAGCACTGGCAGGGTGGCTGACTATGACTCTGATTATTCTCGCAATTGCCTGGATGGTTGGCGTGTTTCTTGCCGATGCGTTGCACCTGCCGCTCTGGCATCTCATCGCTGGCAGCGTGGGATGTGGCGTCGCAGCAATCGTCCTACGGCAGCGCCCGCTGATCCGTATGGTGTTCCTTGTGCTGTGTGTGGCGACTGCGGGCGGTGCACGCCTGGCGGCGGCGGAGATTCCGATCCTTCCCCACAGCATTCGTCTGCTGAACGACGGCGCTGAGGTTCAGATCCGCGGGCGTATCATCGAAGACCCGCGTCGTCTCGCCGATGGGCAACGGGTCGTATTCGCTGCCGAGAGCGTTCGTAGCGGCGGCAGATGGAAGCCAGCTGAAGGTCTGGTGCTGGTGACCTTGCCGCGTTACCCGGAGCGCTTTTATGGGGACATGCTGGAGTTGACCGGAGTGCTCACAACCCCGCGTGCGGCAACACGTCCGGGCGACTTCGATTATCGGGTCTATCTGGCGCGACGCGGCATTTTTTCACTCATGAAGCCGGAAAGGTCGCGCCTGATTGCTGCGAATCAGGGGAACCCGGTAATGGCAACATTGCTCAGATTCCGCGACCGGGCGCGTCAGACGCTCCTACGCGAACTTCCTGAACCACAGGCGGCGCTGGCGGTCGGCATTCTGCTGGGGCTGCAATCGTCGATCCCTGATGATGTGCTGGATCATTTCAGCGCTACCGGCACATCGCACATTCTGGTGATCTCCGGCTGGAACATCACGATCATCAGTGCGGCGCTGTACAGCCTTGCGGATGGGATGAAACTGGCGCGGCGCAAGGCGTTCTGGACTATCCTGATCACGATCTGGGTGTATACCCTGTTCGTCGGTGCGACGCCGACCGTCATTCGTGCGGCGGTGATGGGCAGTGTCGTCGTGCTGGGACAGCGTCTCGAACGACCGGCGCATGCGTGGACGACCCTTTTTGCTGCGTGTTGGGCAATGACCTTGTGGAGTCCGCAAACGCTGTGGGATATGGGGTTTCAACTGAGCGCACTGGCAACCGCATCGCTGTTTGCGTATGGCAAAGGGACTGAGGCGCTGCTTATGCAGACGCCGTTACGCGTCAGATGGCTCGATTGGGCACGGGAGGCGTTGACAGCAACGCTGGCGGCACAGATTCTGGCGTTGCCGCTTATTCTTTATGCCTTTGGCAATCTCTCGCTGATCGCTCCTATTGCAAATGTGGTTATGCTGCCGATGGTGCCGTCGGCAATGCTCTTCGGAGCGCTGGCGCTGGTCGGCGGGATGATCTGGCTGCCGTTGGGGCAACTGCTGGCGCTGCCCGCCTATCTGTTCCTTGCTTGGCTGACGGAAGGCGCGCGTCTGTTCGGGCAGTTACCCTGGGCTGCTGTGCAACTGCCGCCCTTCCCGCTCTGGTTGCTGCTGGCGTACTATACGATTGTCATCGGAGCGTGGTTGTGGAATGCCACGGCGGAAGATGTGAGCTGCCCGCCACTTACCGTCCCGCCGGAAAGAACGGAAAGAGGCGGTGCAGATTCTCCGGCGTGAGACGCCCGCCATACTCGCACCCCTCGAACGCTTCGGCATAGACCACAGCGCGTCCGCGTTCAGCGCCATACAGTTCGATCAGCAGATCACGGAAGCGATCCGCGTCCTGGCGCATGCGCCTATCGAGGCGACGACGCAACCATGCTAGACGCTCAGCATCGCCTTCGGGAACTTCGTGCAGGATGCCCTGATTGTAGGGCAGCCATTCATACATCTGCGACGTATGCGCGTGCAGCATGGCAAACTTCAGGTCGATCACCTCATCGATGGCGACCACCACATCGGCAGCGAAGGGATATGGCTTCTGGAATGTGTCGCTAACATAGACGATCACCGGATTCGCTTCAAGGTGCGGCGTATCGGCGCAGACGTTCGGGACAGTCACCATGTAGGCGGCGTCCTGGATCAACTGTGCGGTGTAGCGATGATCGGGATGGTAGTCATTGGGACGCGGCGACATAATCAGATCCGGCTTGAACTGACGGATCAGGCGGATGATCTGACGGCGGTTCTCCAGGGTCGGCAACAGTTCGCCGTCGTGGTTATCGAGCGTGATATAGCGCACGCCGATGATCTTCCCGGCAGCCTCGGCTTCCGCGCGACGGCGGCGCGCAAGGTACGCTCCGGCTTCGGTCTGATGCCCGGCATCGCCGTTGGTAACCGACACACAGAGCACCTCGTGCCCCTGACGCGCATAGAGCGCTGCTGTGCCTCCAGCAGTAAAATCCACATCGTCAGGATGCGCGCCAAAGATCAGGATTCTCAATCGTTCGTCCGCCATTGCGAAACCCCTTATGGTATCGACACGTTGATGCTATATGAGGCTGGTTCAGTTGTAACAGGAGTGGCGCCACTGATGATCAGGATCGCTCGCTGACCTTCGGTTATCTGTATCTCAGCGCGCCCCTGGCTATCGACATCAGGCGCAATGACCTGCACACTCTCGCCATCGAACACGATCAGGCGCAGGATCCAGCGCTGCGGCAGGATTCCAGAGGTGCGCACGAACCCTTCCGCCTGCCACCCGCCATTGTCGGTTTCCGCGCCATCGGCAAACCCGATCTCCGGAATCTGGATATCGTCGATCAACAGACCGGGACCGTTGATTGCCGCATCTGAGACGACCCAGAAGCGCACCAGCACGTCCCGCCCAGCAAACCGCGTCAGATCCATGCGCTCCTCGATCCAGCGCCCGCGCACGCTACCGAGCGTGACTTCCGGCGCCCCGCTGACGCCGGTGAAACCATGCCCCAGATTATGCCCCTGAGGATCATCGGTGCTGGTTGTGATACCGGGAAGCGCCTGCCAGCGCACGCCGCCATCGGTCGAAACCGTCACGAAAGCGTAGTCGTAGTGACGCTCTAATTCGTGCCAGAGACGAAAGATCAGTGTCGCCTGCGATACCCGGCGCAGGTCGAAACGCCGCGTCAGGGTCGAAACACTCTCGTCGCCGCGGTTGCTCCACCATGCGAAGCGTCCTTCAACCGGCAATGCGCCGACGAGCGACACCGTATCCGCACCATCGAAACGGATCGTCAGCGGACCTTCGAGTGGACCGAAGTAATCCACGCCGAACTGACGCACACTGGCAGTGGTCGTTCCTGTCGGCAGCGGCGCAGTCGCGGCGCGCACAGGCAAACCGCGGTACGCATAGCGCCCATCGCCGACCGATGGATCGTTCAACACATTTGCCACTGCCCAATCGGCAAACAGATGATCAAAACGCGCCACATCTGGACGACGACGGGCAGCGAGATCGGCGAGCGCCTGCGGATTATTGCCCGCGTCGGCGTCAATCCAGTCGGCAGGGCGACTTTCGCCAGCATACTGTTCGTACACATAGCGCATGAAGAGCTGCGCCGCGCCGTAGTGCCGCGACACGCCACTCCCCGAGAACCAGGTTGTCAACTGCGTATCGGGATTGCGCAGATACGCAAGCGCAGCGCCATTGTCACCCAGACCGTTGAGGTCTTCAGCGAGCGTTGAGAGACCTTCATTGAACCAGGCAGGACTGCGTGGCTGCCGATGCCAGTGGATCATATGCTGAAATTCGTGTGCCAGTGTTGCGTTGTACGTCTCACTGCCAGGGGGAAACGCAACCGCATCAATCACAAACATGTCGCGCTCGTTGCTGAAGCGATTCACCGCACGCGAAACACCGTCGGCAGAAGAAAAATAGCCGCCAGCACCGCGAATGCGCGTATTCAAAACGGTCAGGCGCACATCGCCATTAATACCGGGTATCCGTTCTGTGCCGAAGAGGAAACGATTCCGCGGGTAGATCTGCTCCTCAAAGATCTTCGCTGACCGTTCGATGTCGTGCTGCGGAATATCGAGCGTTGTATCGACATACATCAACACCACCGGACCAGAATAGCGCAATTGTGCGGTAACGGTATAGTTGACGCCGTTCGAGACATCCGTCACCCAGAATGTCTCCACTGTGCCGGGCTGCACGTCGAAAGGCGCTGTCCATCCCACGTCTGATGCATCGATGCCGTTGAATGCGACTGCCAGCGCGTGCTGGTCGCGTGGAGCGGGTTGATGTGCAGCAATTGCGGCAATCTCGTCGATGGGCGCAGCAACTGCAACCGGCGAAGGGATGGGGGTGGCAGAAAGGATCACGGGGGTCGTAGATGGCGCTACCGTCGGCAGCGTGCTGAGCGGTGTTGGTGAGGGTGCAATCGACAGCTTCCCCAAGGGAGCTGTGCATGCCGACAGGATTGCAACAATGGCACATGTTGCGAGAACGCAGGGTAACGTTGATCGCTGACGCACAGGCAGTGAATGCATGATCCGGGATCCCTGCCCTACCCATCGGTTCGGAGTTATTATACTGCTAAATATGCCTGCCAGCTTACCGGGTTTGGCGAACAAAGACAACGTTGTCGTGCAGACAGAGACCGCTGATTGATGTGGTGAGAAGTGAGGCGCAGTCGAGGAGAGCTACGATGAAGATACACTCAAAACATAGGCGCGGCGCATTGCCATTATCGAGTGCCGGTCGCGCCATTGCGATCTGCTCGTATACACAACGCGCCACGCTTCTGCTAAACTAAACGGTGACCTTATAGCATTGCATGCGGCATTCAGCGCCGCAGGGTGGAACACTGATTATACGAGCAGCCCAAGCGCCAGCAAGAAGAGCATCAGGGTTATCTGCGTGCAGCGCATCCCATCGATCTGAACGGCACGCCAGAACTCTTCACGACCCAGCCACCACCAGACGCGCGACAGATTCTGGCGCAACTCACGACCCCGGAGGAAAACCGGCGCTTCGATGCGCGCCAGGCGCAGCAATCGGCGAGTGTGGATGGCAATCATTGCGCCCCAGAGAGTGATGACGACAATCTGTACAATCAGCTCCACCATACTGTTCCTCCGAACTGTGATATATTCTCTGCTGACTGGACGGATCTCCTGTGTCGCCTAATATGATGAGTGCGAGGTGCGTTCGTCTGGATAGTGTTGCTGGCGAGCCCTGGGCGATGAAGATTCTTTGTGAAACCAGGAGCACCTACGCTACTGCAGAGTGTATTATACCGACTCGTCCGCTCCCTGTGAAGCCCTTTTTGTGCGTGATTTGTGTAAGGTGCGGCAGAATGTCTATCTGGTGTATTCGAAGCCTTCCGCTTACCCCGCTTCAAGTATAGCAGTCATCGTCGATTGCGATCGTTTCGATTTTGTGGCGAGATATGTGCGATTTTGTCGCAGCACATGTTCAGTTATAATATGAGCCTGTCCAGATACTGACTGCTATTTAATTCTGCAAGTTCTGCTCCTCCACATCGACCCTTTCTGCGTCATGCTATAATCCATTGCATACCGTTGGCTTTCGGTCCGCCGTATATGAGGGCGTCATGCCAGAAGAATCACCAATCCTCTTCGATTTCCCGATCAACCCGGAGTCGGTGCTGGTTGATGGTCAGGGACAGGAACGGGTCTTGCCGGTTGTGCCATTGATCAACACCGTCCTGTTCCCGCATATGCTGACACCGCTGTTTGTCGGGCGCGAACGTTCGGTTGCTGCCATCGAGGAAGCGATGAGCAGTGACCGCGTGATCCTGGCAGTTACGCAGCGAGAGCCGGATATCGAGGATGTTGGACCCGCCGACCTGTACACTATCGGCGTGGAGGCGGTGATTCAGCGCATTCTAAGGATGCCTGATGGATCGATCTCGATCGTCGTTCAGGGTCAGCGGCGAATGCGGGTGGTCGAATATGTCCAGGATCGCCATGCGCTGCATGCACACAGTGTCGCTATTTATGAGAACACCGAGAAGACCATTGCAGTCGAAGCCATGATGCGTGCAGTGCTGTCGCTTTTCGAGAAGGTCGTCAAACTGTCGCGCACCCTGCCCGATGATGCCTACATTATGGCGATGAATGTGAGCGAGCCGGGCTGGCTGGCGGATCTGATTGCTTCCACACTGCCGCTCGATGTGCCGCGCCGCCAGGAAATCCTGGAGACGCTTGATGTCGAGGAGCGGTTGCGTCGCCTCTCAATCATGCTCTCCCAGGAACTCGATGTGCTCGAACTCGAAAGCCGCATCCATACGCAGGTTCAGAAGGAAGTCGATCGGTCGCAGCGCGAATTCTTTCTGCGTGAGCAGATGAAAGCCATCCAGCGCGAACTCGGACAGACCGACCCGATCCAGCGCGAGATGGATGAACTGCGTGAGCGGATTCTGGCAGCAGCAATGCCGGAACGCGCCCAGGCAAAAGCGCTCGAAGAGCTGGAGCGCATGGAAATGATGCCGCCTGCATCGCCTGAGTATAGCGTGCTGCGGACGTATCTTGACTGGTTGATCCACGTACCCTGGAGCCAGCAAACAGAGGATGACACCGATCTGGCGCGTGCGGCGGCGACGCTCGAACGTAACCATTATGGGTTGCCGCGCGTGAAGGAGCGCATTCTGGAGTTTATGGCAGCCCGGATGCTTGCCGGTCCACGCCTCAAGTCGCCGATCATTTGCTTCGTTGGTCCGCCGGGTGTCGGTAAGACATCGCTTGGACGATCCATCGCCGAAGCGTTGGGACGGCGCTTTGTCCGCGTTTCGCTCGGTGGCGTCCACGATGAAGCAGAGATTCGAGGGCATCGCCGCACCTATATTGGCGCGTTGCCGGGGCGGATTATCAAAGCAATGAAAGATGCTGGCACGATCAACCCGGTGTTCATGCTCGATGAAATTGATAAACTGGGCAGCGATTTTCGCGGCGACCCGGCTTCGGCGCTGCTCGAAGTCCTCGATCCAGAGCAGAACGTTGCGTTTACCGACCATTATCTCGACCTGCCCTACGACCTGTCACGGGTGCTGTTCATCACCACTGCCAATTTGCTCGACCCGATACCGCCAGCGCTACGCGACCGGATGGAGGTTATTCATCTGCCAGGGTACACCGAGGAGGAAAAACTGGAAATTGCACGGCGTTTTCTTGTGCCCAGGCAACTGGAGGCGAATGGTCTCGCCAGCCCGGAGTATGTCGCCCAAAGCGCTGTTGCAGCGATGCTTAAGCGGAATGTATCCCCAGAGAATATTCCTGGCGCAGCGCTTCGTTTCAGCGATAGCACTCTGCGACAGATCATTCGAGGGTATACCTATGAAGCGGGAGTGCGAAACCTGGAACGTGAAATTGGGGCTATCTGTAGGAAAGTAGCGCGACGTGTCGCAGAAGGACGCAGTTATGCGCACATTGTTCGGCCTTCCGCGTTGACGCGTTATCTCGGTCCGCCACGATACCTTTACGGGCTTGCCGAGCAGCAGGACGAGATCGGCGTTGCAACAGGGATGAGCTGGACAGCTAACGGCGGCGATGTGATGGCTGTTGAGGTCTCGTTAATGAAGGGGCGCGGTGTATTGTCGCTTACCGGGCAACTTGGCGAGGTTATGCGCGAGTCAGCACAGGCGGCGCTCTCATTTGCACGCGCAAATGCCGAAACGCTGGGCATCAAACCTAAACGCTTCGAGACCACCGACATTCATATCCACGTGCCAGTTGGCGCCGTTCCGAAGGATGGTCCGTCAGCCGGGATCACGATGGCGACGGCGCTGATCTCGGCGTTTACCGGACGACCAGTGCGTCGGGATGTAGCAATGACGGGAGAGATCACACTGCGTGGACGGGTGCTGCCTGTCGGTGGTATCAAAGAAAAGGTTCTGGGCGCACACCGCGCCGGTATTCATACCATTATCCTGCCGCGACGCAATGCCATCGATCTTGAAGAAGTTCCGGCGCATGTGAAGCGTCGACTGAACTTTGTGTATGTCGATCATATGATGGACGTCATCAGGTGCGCTCTGTGCGAACGCAGCAGCGACAAACGCCCGACTGCAGAAGAAACGACGGTCAACGGAGCGCAACCATAATAACACCAATATCTACGCCATTGTTACGATTCGACACCTTTAGTCAAACGATTGTCGAAATCTATGGCGAGCGCGGCAGGTTACTTCTCTCTGAGTTGCCGATCCTCAATGCCAGGCTGTGGCTGCGACACATTCTTCACACACGCAGCACTCTCAGGAGGAACGAAGTATGAACCATGCACCGCTCGCCGGTACGACTGTGATCGATCTCTCACGGTTGATACCCGGTCCATACGCAACGTTAATCCTGGCGCACCTCGGCGCGCAGGTCATCAAAGTCGAGCCGCCGGGTGTGGGGGACTATCTGCGCATGCTGCCGCCCTACGGTCCTGACGGTATGAATCCTGTTTTCACTGCCCTGAACCGTGGCAAACGCAGCATGATTATCGATCTCAATCTCGCGGAGGGTCAGCGTATCCTGCGTGAACTGGCAAAGCGCGCCGATGTGCTGGTGGAAAGTTTCCGTCCGGGCGTTCTTGATCGTTTTGGGGTCGGACTGGAAATACTGCGACGTGACAACCCACGTCTGATCACCTGCTCGCTGACGGGGTATGCTGCTGACACTCCACTGGCAACCGCAGCAGGTCACGACATCACCTATCAGGCAGTGACAGGTGCACTCTGTCTAACGGCAGGATCGCCGACGCACCCTACGCTGCCGCTCGCCGATCTCGTCGGCGGTCTCTTCGCTGCGCTTGGCATCGTTGTAGCGCTGGCAGCGCGTCAGACGAGCGGTCAAGGGCGACACGTGCCGGTCACGCTCGAAGAAAGCATTGGCGCCCTGTTGCTGACCGAGCGCGCCGAAGTGGGGATGCCGCTCCGCTTCGGCGATATGCTGCGCGGCGGACGTGCTGGTTACCGATTGTACTGTTGCGGTGATGGGCGTTATCTGGCGCTTGCTGCACTTGAAGAGAAGTTCTGGAACGCATTTTGTGACGCTGTCGGTCGAACCGAATGGCGGGAGCGCTTCGCCGAACTGAACCAGGAGTCGCTTGCTGTGGAAATCGCCGCACTGCTGGCGGAACGTCCGGCGCATGAATGGGAAGCACTGCTCCGCGCTGTCGACGTTCCGTGCGCCGTAGCCGCAACGCTGGAAGAAGCGCGCTCCTATGCGCTGTTGCCATTCGCTGCAGGAGAGGTTCCGGCAGATGCACCAGCGCCGCGCCACGGCGAGCATACCGCAGTGATCCTGCGCGAATGGAACATCCTATAACAGGAGATGCACATGCCAGCAGTTGGACGGAACGATCCCTGCCCATGCGGCAGTGGCAAGAAATATAAACAGTGCTGCCTGCCACACGAAGAAGCCGCGCGTGCCGAACAGTTACGACTCCGTCGGGCTGTTGATACATTGCTGCCGAAGATTATCGATGCCGCACGCACCATTCCGGAGGTCGTACCCGATGCATTGCAACGCTACTGGAACGGTAAGTACACGCCGGAACAACTCGCCGAACTCGACGACCTGGAGGATCGCGGCGCAGACCGCTTTCTCACCTGGCTTGCATTCGACTACCGCTTTGATGATGGGCAGACCCTGGTCGAGCGACTGGCGACGGATAACTCAGCGCTCGACCTGAGTGAACCAGAGCGGCAACTGCTACTCCAATGGACAGGAGTCAGGCTGCGCGCCTGGGTTGTTGATACCATTCGCAAGGGGCAGGAGATCGAGGCGCACGACCTGTTAAGCGAACAGTCGTATGTGATAGCCGACAGCGCAGCATCGCGCCGGCTTGCGACAGGGGATGTCATTGTCGGGCATCTGCTGCCAGCTGGAGCGAAGCGGGTCATTGGCGGCGCTGCAGCGCACCTGACCCCCGACACTGCCGGGAAGTTGCGTGAGTTTGCCGAACTGCACCTTGAAGCCTTCCGCCGCGACTGTGTCGATGCTGGTTTCGACGACCTGCTACGCGCGAAATCCGAGATTTTGAACCATTTTGTGATGGCGCTCCCTGTTGAAACGCCAGACCCCTCGCTGCTGGAGCAGATCATTCTGCAAACCCGGATTGCGCTGCATCTTGCCGGAGAGTCGATTGGGTTGGCGGGGCGGAAGAATAATGAAGAACAGGGTTGAATGAGGAACTAATATCAAATCCGGTAGTATGCACGGATGAGATGAGAAGAAGCGGATGATACTGAAGGCGAGCAGACGGTTCCACAGCGAATGCGAAAGTTCGATCTTCAACGTTCAACTTCCTGCGCTCCGGCTGATGCTGCTCTGGTTGCTGACGTTGCCTGCGTTATGGTATAGCCTCAATGCAGCGCCGCGGATATTCATCGAAACAGGTCGGTGGGGTGATCATACTGTGTTGCGAGGTGTGCATGGGAGAGAAGAAAATGCCTTTGAAAACTACCGCTGGACCCATGCAGTCACCACAATCACGCTCCCTAACATTCACTCTCGTTACCGGATACTGCAAATCCGTGCCCATGGATGGCGACCGGAAGGCGTTCCGAACCCAAGTGTGCGTATAGTTATCACAGACCGGGAGTGGGGTGCGTTCCGCACTGCGCCCGTTCTGCGGACGTATGCAATTCTTCTGCCGACCGGAATGGCGGGGTTGACACGCAGCATCACTCTGCATAGCGAAACCTACATACCGCCCGCGGATAATCGTCGCCTGGGAGTCGCAATTGATTGGATTGCGTTGCACGCACTCAGTAGTGGAGAAGAGCTGGCATGGGAACAATTTGCTGGTCAGGCGCTCCTGCTCGGGTTGACGCTCGCGCTGATCGCCCGGTTGATGCTACCGGAGCGTGTCGCGCTGACATGTAGTGTTCTCGCATCGGTTGCGCTGGTGGGTCTGAATATGACCGAACCGCTCTGGGTCAGCCTGGGGTTAATCTACTGGCTGGTTGTCGTTGCTGCTCTCCTGATTGTGACGTGGATCGCTGCGCCGCGCCTGATACGTCTGCTGGAACGGATCCCGGATGCTGGCAGTTCAAGCCGGACGTTGTCGAGACCATGGCTTAGCAGCACCCAGGTGCGCGTCGCGTGGGCGCTGCTCACGGCTGCTCTGTTGATAAGATTGTTGGGGGCGGTCCATCCGCTTTTCGATGCCCGCGATATCCACGTCCATATGCGCTGGTTGCGTACTGTTGCAAGCGGATCCCTCTACCTGTACTCAACCCCTGCCGAATTTCAGAACCGGCAAACATTCAACCCGCCAGCCGGATATGTCCTATTGCTGCCACTATGGTTAACGCTTGGCAATGCGCGTCTCACCGTGCAGGCGGGTGTCGCGCTGCTCGACTCCTTCATCGCCCTGCTGCTGCTACTAATAGCGCGCGAATTCGGGCTGACAGCGCGCGCCGGGCTGCTGGCGATGGCGCTGTACGTCGCGCTGCCGATATCGCTGACTATGATGTGGTGGGGCTTTGCCGCCAATGCAATCGCTCAGGTCTGGTGGGTGTTGATCCTCTGGCTCCTGCTCCGTCTGACCCGTGATCCCACCAGATCGCATCTTGCGCTGTTGACGCCCGTCGCTGTGTTGTGTCTGACAACCCATGTAGGCGCTCTAGTAACGCTGGCAGCACTGCTGGGATTGATCGTCCTTTTCGGAATGCGAGCACTCCCTCGTCGTGAGTGGAACGCGATGGTCGGCGGACTGGTCCTGGCGGTCGTTTTCACGGTACCGGTCTATTTTTCTGCAGCTGCCGCACCGCTGGCTGATGATCCTCGCAGTCCGACAACACTCGACCTCTTCGCGTCCTTTGTCGAGGGACTGACGCTATGGCCAGAGCGGATTGAACTAGTAGCGCGTGCTTTCACCCTGGGTTTTCTGCCCCCGGTTCTGGCGCTTGCAGTCGTAGGGTTGCCGCTGCTGCTCGCTTTGCAGCAACGACATCCCCTGCAACGCACTGTTGTGATTTCAATGTTGCTTGTATGTGTCGTCTTCTTTTTCTCGTATGTCTTTCTCCAGTTATTGACACGCTATATCTACTTTGCCACACCGCTTATCTGTCTGGCGGCTGGCGCGACGCTGGCACGTCTGACGAAGCGTGCCGGCGGGCGCTGGGTAACTGGTAGTCTCTTGCTGTTCGTTGCCTGGAGCGGGGTTGCGCTCTGGTTCTGCGGCGTGCTCATGCGGGTCAAGCCGTCGCTGGTGCCACTGACCCAGTAACAGGTCTGCTGGATCGAGCTGTCGCTGGTTCCGCTGATCCAGTAACAGGTTTGCAAATGATACCTGGCGCCTTCGCTCAATCCAGCTGACGTTCGTCTTTCTTCATCAGGCACCAGACAGTCTGGAAGCATACATGCGCTAGAAACGGTGTCGTTGCTCCCTCGCAGCGCGCAGACCAGAGGTTCTGATCTGAAGAGGAATGGCGAAGATAGAGGACAGGAAGGTCATTATTAATTGTATGCCGCAATGGGGAGCGGGAAGTCACTACCATTTGGAGATATTGCCGGTACGCTAGCATACTAGTATCCTAATGTGCACGTCAACTACTCCCCTTCTCCTTTCCGTTTAGGAATGACAACGATAAATAAGAAGAAGCAACAGTTCAATATCCACCTGCCGCCATCGCTGATCCGCGCCATCGAGCACGCTGCGATTGAGCGAAGTGTATCGCTTTCCAGTCTGGTTGAAACGGCGTTGCGTCGACTTTGGAAGAAGGATCTGCTATTTCGTGAGATCAGCGTCCACCATCTTCGCAGCCGGTCACTCCCACGTCGATATGTGCGATTTCGATACAGCGCCCGGCTTTTACTGGCGACTCGGCTTTCAGGTAGCATTGGAGAATCGGGAGCACAAGTAGGCTGAACTGCGTATGCTGGAGAACGCGCTGTTCTATTTGGTTGAACGGAATATTCCCCTGCTGTGTGCACTGATCGTCAATAAAGCGTATGGTCGACTTTCAGTCTGCGTGATCCTGATAGTCGTGAGATTGAAATCGTCGAGCGCGATCAAGAAATGAGAACACGTCTTCATTTGTGACATACGTGATCGTTCCTCAGGCAATCTGTCTGTTTGCGTTCCGACGCTCCTGCGTCCCTTGTCCCTCTTCTCTCTGGGTAGAGTTCTGGGAGAGGTAAGCAGTCTTCTGCATTCCTGTGAGCTCTTGCTCCTCTCCCCCCAACCTCTTTCTCACCCAGGGAGAAAGGCTTTCAAGGGCGGAGTTCTTGGGAGAGATAAGCAGTTTTCTACATTCACATGCGCTTTTGCTCCTCTTCTCCCAACCCCCTTCTCCCACACGCGGAGAAGGGGGAAATGAGGCGTCCTGATGCCCAAAACGAAAGAAGGAACGCAGGGGCTTGCCGGAAAAGACTCCCTGTAGACGGTTTATGAGTTTCAAGCAGAAATCCGGTCTATCCTGCTCAGGCGGGCTTTGCACTGGAGAGCCAAGGGATGGCGGCTCTCGAAACAGGAAAGATAGCTGCCTTCGTGTATAATTTCTGGTGGAAATAAGGAGGTATGCTGTCTCCAGCGTCCTTCCGTATTCGAACAGAGAAGATAGACACAATGACTACCTTCTACATCATCCGTCATGGTCAGACCGATTGGAATCTCCAGGGGCGCTGGCAGGGAAAAGCAGATATTCCCCTTAACAATGTGGGTCGCTTACAGGCGCAACGCCTTGCGCGACGTCTCCTCGATCAATGCATTCACTTTGATGCGCTGTACAGCAGCGACCTGAAGCGTGCGTGGGAGACAGCAGCGCTGCTGTCTAATCATTTGGGAACTATCCCCGAACCATTGTCTGCGCTACGCGAAATCGATGTGGGGGCGTGGAGTGGTCTAACTCGCAGTGAGGTCAGAGCACGATTTCCGGATCTGCTGGAGCGCCTTGAGTCGGGTGAAGATGTACCACGTGGCGGTGATGGTGAAACCTTTGGGCAGCTCTACGATCGTGTGGTCGGTGTTGTGGAGCGCCTGATCATCGAGCGACCAGGGCAAACCATTGCTCTGGTGACACATGGCGGTCCGGCGCGCGCTTTGTTGCTCCATGCTGCACGTGATAAGATTGGTGCATTGCCGCGCCCGCTCCACATAGGCAATACCTCGCTCTCGATTATTGCATACGAGGCAAACGACTGGCGAATCCTGAGTGTGAACGATATGTCGCACCTCAATGGTATCATCGAAGCGCCAGACATGATGGAGACGCAGGTGGACGACGCAGAGCGAGCGTGATTGAGAGCAGAGAACTGAGGGCTGAGAACTAAGAACCGAGAACTAAGGACTGAGAACTGATGTTCTGCGCTTCATCAGATAGGCGTTCGTTCCTGCTCTGTGATGTCTGCTACGGATCGAGGTAACTGTTCGCACCTGGGGGAACACACGCGCCGGGGGGCACAGGCATCCTTCCGCGTTGCGTCTCTAAGGGCACGCAGCTCGCGCTCTCACGACGGGGCACGACCTGGAGCACGGGCGTCTCGCGGGCGAGATGCCCGCGCTCCCATGAGAAATGTGAACACTTACGGAGCAGGGGCGCTCTGCCTGGGTGGAACGGCTGCAGCACCCGCGCATGCGGGCGTTCTCAGGGGTAGAGTTCTTGGGAGCGATGTGCGATTTTCTGCATTCCCGTGCGCGTTTGCCTCTCATCCCCCCAACATCCTTCCCCCACGAGGAGTTTAAGGGCGGACAGAACATATGAGCCTTCTGACGGTTTCGCGCATTCCAATGGGCTTGCCGCCAGACCGCCTGTCGCCCCACGTCGGCGCCCGCTAGGGCGTGCCGGGCACGCTGCTTGACCGACCAATTGCGCCCATCTAGATCGGTGCGATCCCAGCGGATGGGGGTGCGATCCCGCCGCCACCGCCGCTGCCAGAAGGCCTCACGACCCA
>JAGHYV010000068.1 GCA_017743475.1 Roseiflexus sp.
ATTTTCAGACAATCGCGCGAAAAACGCTTTACACTTTCGACCGGAAATTGCGCCCAAAACCGACGCGATCCAGGCGAAAACTCTTTACACTTCCGGTATCGAATACTTTTTACACTTCAGAAAGACGGAGAGCGTTAGGAAGACGAACAGCGCGACGAAGTGAAAGTGTGCTAATATTGATAAAAGGCACGCCGACCGCCGCCATATCGCGGATGAACGGCACATGGCTGCCCTGCCCGACGGCAATCGAGGTCAGGGTGACACCCTCGTCGCACAGCGCGCGCACAATGTCGAGCGCACCTTCCTGCTGCACGGTATCGTTTCCATCGGTGATCGTGATAATGTGACGAACAGGGCGATCACTGGCGCGAACGTACTTCGCCGCTGCCACGAGCGCATCATGAATGTTGATACCGCTTCCGCCGAGACGCACCTGGCTCATCTGTTCGATGGCTTTGTCGCGCTGCGATCCCGGAAGCGGACCGACGACGACCCCCGGACGATCATTGAATGGAAGAATGGTCAGTTCATCTTCGTCGCGCAGCAGTGATGCAATCCGTCGCGCGCCATCGAGCGCCAGCGACAGTTTGGGAATGCCATCCTCGGTCATTGCCATGCTGCCCGAAACGTCGATGACGATTACCACACTGACCGGCGGCATTGTACGGTAGACGGGAATGTCCATGGTCACCGGCAGCGCCGCTTCGATCGGCGTATCACGCCAGCCGCCAGGACCAAACGACTGTGGTCCGCCGACCATGATCAGACCGCCGCCACGATCGTGGACGTATGTAGCCAGGCGTTGCAGCATCGATTCGGAGAAGGCGCGACGGGGAACATTCACCAGGGCAATGGCGTCGTACTGGCTCATCGCTGGCAGCGTAGCGGGGATTGCCGATGGCGCGACAACGGCGACATCTATCTGAGCGGCGTGCAGCGCACGTTCCAGACCGGCTACGTCTTCGGGCGACTGCGCAACCAGCAACACGCGCGGTCTGCCTCTGACGACGCTGAAGGTTTCAACCGCGTTGTTCTGTGCGCGGGTATCGCCGGGGACATCGAGACGCACGGTGTGGCGATTGAATGCGGCTGGCGCTTCGGGAAGCAGGATGGAGATTGTTTGCCGGTCAGCGCCAACATCGACCGGTATGGTTGCGACCGTTCCTCCATCAGGTCCTGTCACGATCAGGCGACCTGTAGCAGGCGCGTTGCTTTCGAGATCGACGCGCAACGGCAAGCGCTGACCTTCACGCGCGGTCGATGGCAGCGTCACGCTGACAATCTGCACATCGAGACCGTCGGCGACGCCACTGAGCGGCACAACATCGATGGGAATCCCTGCAACCGCTGCACGTTGTGCAATCTCGCGGGCAGACCCCTGATTTTCACCGCCATCAGAAAGGAGCACCAACCGTCGATACCCTTCGGCGGGAAGCAGCGCCATGCCGAGTTGCAATGCATCCGCAATACTGGTCGCACTGCCAGCAGGACGCACTGCTGGTGCGCCAAAGGTGCGTTCTGGGGACGGCATGCGTTCGACCAGCGCTTCGCGCCCGAAGACCACCACGCCAGCCTGATCGTCCGGCGGCATCGCCGCCAGCGCCTGCACGATGAACGCCTCGGCGCGGGCGCGCTGCGACACCGCAACCGAGTCCGAACCATCGAGGAGAAAAATGGTGGTGGTGAAACCGGGCGGTTGCGCAATCTGTGTGCCCGCAAGCGCACCGACAAGCGCCAGTACCATCAGGGTGCGGAGGATCAGCGCAATCCGCCGCTGCCAGGCGGCGCCAGGCAACGGTGCGATCAACGCAACGCCCCACAGCAGCGGCAACACGATCAAGAGCCAGAGAGCATCGGGATGAATGAACGAAACATTCATACTACGCCGATTGGCGACGCGCAGCAAGCATGTGGCGGAAACGCTGCCGCAGGTACGCCAGGCTGGTACGCTGGTACACAAGCCATTCGACCACGACGACCAGCAATGCTGCGACAGCCAGCCAGCGCCAGATCTCCTGGCGCCCGACCTGTTCACGGGTGACTGCCTGCTGCAAACCGCTCACTTGCGACACGCGCAACTCGCTCGCCGGGGCGATGCTCGATTCGTCTGGATCGAACAGATTGACGGCGAAGCGACGCTGCTCGATCACCTGATCGCCGCGCACCTGCTCAACCAGGTAGGGTCCAAGCATCCCGGTGCTGGCATAGATCGCCTGCCCGTCTTGAACCTGCGCCGCCTCAACGCGCCCGTCCGGTCGCACCACACGCACCGCAGTCGCCGAGGGATCAACCGCCACGATCAGCGGTTGTCCCGGCGTGATCTGCGACGCTTCAAGACCGCTGCCCGGCGCAAGATAGCCGATGATATTCGAGACCAGAAGCGGAAATGCAACCTGAAGCGGTAGATCGGAATCCTGGAGCGCAAATGCCAGCACTACAATCCGCCGACCTTCACGTTCTCCAGCTATCAGGATGGGGCTGCCATCCCCCTCAACCAGCACACGCGCCCATATCCCCGGCTCGACCCGCATCGCACGCAGGACATTCACGTCACTCACACTGATATTGCGCAACAGCGGCGGCGTCTGTCCTTCAATTGCGGACGGAGCCGGACGCAACAGCGGAAACTCGACGACGCCGGTCACTGAAAAGAGATCGGTTGAACGCGGCGGCGCAATAAAGAACAGATTCCCGGTCGGCAACGTTTCCGGCACGACCCGATCGAAGATCGTCACCTGCGGCGCCGGATCGACTGCACCGGCCGCAGTCGTTGCGCTGGTCACCGTAACGCCGGGCAGCAGCGCAAGCGCCGTTGCAAGAAACCGGTTGCCGGGTCCGACGATCTGCACATTCATACTGGAGTCCGCCTGACTCACAGCCCAGGCGCGATCATCAGTTGGAAGGTAGTCCTCGTTCGGCGCAGAGTTGAGACGCGCTTCGGCGACGCGCACCTGAGCTGGAATATCGGCAATGATAGTCTGCGAGGATCCCGGCGCATCGTCAGCAGTGAAGCTCAGTTCATACGCATTAAAGAGCGAACCGTCGAGGTACAGATCGAGCCGTCGCGTGACTGGCGCCGAACCATACCTGGTCACCTGGACGAACAGCATTTGACCAGCGGGTCCGGGTTGCAGGGTCATTGCGCTGATCGCCATATTCTCGCCGCGTTGACCGATGGGGAAGTAGCGTACAGTCGCTGGAACCAGGATATCGGTTGGAACCTGCACATTCCCATCGGAAATGATGGCGACCTCGCTATCGGGTTCACGCGCCGACAACGCCGCGGCAAGCGCCAGCGCCTGCGAGAGATCGCCGCGACTGCCGACACTGAGGGTGATCGAACGAATCGCATCGTTCATCTGGCGACGATCGGTGGTGGACGCAGCGACCACCTCCATCTGCCCACCAATCGCAATAACGGTCGCGCGCCCGCCTTCAGGCAGTTGTTCAACCAGCGTATACGCCTGGCGACGCGCCGCCTCCAGACGTGACGGAGTGACATCGGTCGCCGCCATGCTCGCCGAGCGATCAAGAATAATAATCAGGTTCCGCCCGCTAATGCCGGTCGTCAGGAAGAAGGGTCGCGCCAGCGCGATCGCCAGCAGAATCAGGATCAGCAACTGAAGGAACAGCAGCCAGCTGCGCCGCAGGCGCTGCCAGGGTGCATTTGCTTCGACATCGCGCACCATGCGTCGCCACAGGAACGTCGAAGAGACGCGACGTTCCTCGCGACGCAATTTCAACAGATACATCGCTACAATTAGCGGACCCACAATAAGGGCGCTGAGGAGGGCGAGCGGTGCGAGCAGCGACATACGACACCTGCGCGATCAACGAAACACGCCGCGCTGACGCAGCATCGTCAGAATGAACTCTTCGACCGGTTGCGCCGTATCGACCTGCACATATGTGATGCCACGTCCATGGCAGAAGCGCTCAATCGACTCCTGCCAGTTGCGGAGATGCTCAAGGTAGCGCTGCAACGTTTCTAGATCGGCGGTGATTTCGACCGCCTCGCCGGTTTCGGCGTCCAGCAGCCGAAAATCGCCATCGAGTTGCGGGCGCAATTCTTGTGGCGCCAGAATATGGATCAGTGTTATCTCGAACGGGCGCGACCCCAGCGCGCGCAGCGCTTCCTCCCAGTGCGGATCAAGCAGATCGGAACAAAGGATCAGCGGTCCCGGATTGATGGCAGTGCGCACATAGCGCTTGCAGGCAGCGGCAAGGTCTGCCGAGCCGCCTGGTTGGAGACGCTGAAGAAATGCGAACAACGGCAGTGCCCCGGCTTTGCCGCGCACACCGCGGAGTTGCGCGCCAGCGCCCGCTGCAAATGCCGTGACCGTCACCCGATCAAGCGTCGAAAGCGCAACATACCCAAACGCCGCTGCCAGACGGCGGGCATAGGTCAATTTATGCGGGTCGCCCCAATCCATCGACGCACTATTATCGACCAGCAGATGGATCGTCAACTCTTCCTCCGCCACGAAGAGTTTGAGGAAGAAGCGTTCCATCCGCGCGTACAGGTTCCAGTCGATCTGGCGGATATCATCGCCATGGACATAGGGACGAAAATCGGCGAACTCGACCGACGACCCGCGTCGCGGACTGCGCCGCTCACCCTGAATATTGCCGACCATTGCGCGACGCGTCAGCAGCGTCAGGCGATCCAGTTTGCGTAGAAACGCCGAATCGAACAATGGTTGTGCTGATGAGGTCGTCACCGATGCACCATGACACACAAGACTGACGTCAGTCGGATGGTCTGAACTCACTCCGCGCGCACAGACTCGACTACCTGCCTGATGATATCATCAGGCGAGACTCCTTCTGCCTGCGCCTCGAAGTTCAGGATAACGCGGTGACGGAGAGCGGGCAGCGCCGCCTGACGCAGATCGGCGAAGGCAACATTGTAGCGCCCGTCGAGGAGTGCCATGATTTTGGCTGCCAGAATGAGCGCCTGCATACCGCGCGGGCTGGCGCCGTACCGCACATACTGTCTGGTCACTGCGGGCGCGTCCTTATCTTCGGGATGCGTGGCAGTAATCAGGCGTGCTGCATACGCCAGCACATGACTGGCGATAGGAACCGAGCGCGCCAGGCGCTGCATTGCCAGGATCGTCGCTGCATTAGCTACCTTACGCACCTGTGGCATACGCGCACCGGTTGTGCGGTTGGCGATTTCAATCAGGTCTGCCACAGTGGGGAACGGGATCAGAATCTTAAAGAAAAAGCGGTCAAGTTGCGCTTCGGGCAGCGGATAGGTGCCTTCCATTTCGAGCGGGTTCTGCGTCGCCAGAACGAAGAACGGACTTTCGAGACGATGGATAGTTTTGGCGACTGTCACCGTATGTTCCTGCATCGCTTCCAGCAAGGCACTCTGAGTTTTCGGCGTTGCGCGATTGATCTCGTCTGCTAGGATGAGGTTGGCAAAAATCGGACCTGGCTCGAACCGAAATGTCTTATGCCCCGATTCATCCTCGCTGATGAGGGTCGTACCGACAATATCCGCTGGCATAAGGTCGGGCGTAAACTGGATACGACTGAAAGAGCAGTCAATCACATCAGCAAGCGTGCGCACCAGAGTGGTTTTTGCCAGCCCCGGCACACCTTCCAGGAGCGCATTTCCCCCAGCCAGCAGAGTGATGACTGTCTGCCGTATCAGTTCGCGCTGACCGACGATTACCTGCGCAATTTCGGTTTCAATCGCTAGCGCACGCTGGCGGAACTCTTCAGGCGACAACACGTCCTGTGTCTTCTCTTCGGCTGCTGTCATATGTCCATCTTTCTCAAAGACTTGCGGTTGTTAAGAAACTCCGCACCACCAGACTGATCGAAACGACAATTAGCGTCACCCACGATACTGCCGTGACTGCAAATACAAACGCCACGATGCTGACAGAGGGTTTCATATATCGTCCACCAACGACGATTGCCGCGCTTCCAAGGACGACAATCAACGCAAGCACGGCAAGAAAGAACCAGATCATAGGAACTCAAACCTCCTAACTCGAACATGGAGCCAGGGAAAACCGGATCACGGCTCAAGCCGTGAGAAATAGTTGCGCACATAATCCTTCAAGTGCGGCGGAATAGCGCTCTGATCGAGCGCTTCGCCAGCTGCCTGTTGGTAATCGCGCAGCACCTGCTGATACGGCGTCTGAAGCGGGCTGATCCCACCCGGCACATCCATCTGCCCCTGTTGAATCTGAGTCTGGCCCCCTTCGCCCTGCTGCCCCTGAATACGCTCAATATTACGCGGTCGCCCATCAGGCGTAAAGGGTTGATAGACAAGATCGCTGCTGCCAATGCCAGCCTCTCTGCCTGTTGCCAGATTCTGCGCGTTTCCTGACTGCTCCTGCCCTTGCTGACCCTGCTGCTGACCCTGCTGCCCTTGCTGGCCCTGCTGCTGACCCTGCTGCCCTTGCTGACCCTGCTGCTGACCCTGCTGCCCTTGCTGACCCTGCTGCTGCCCTTGCTGACCCTGCTGCCCTTGCTGACCCTGCTGCTGACCCGGCTGCTGACCCTGCTGCCCTTGCTGACCCTGCTGCCCTTGCTGTTGCCCTTGCTGACCCTGCTGCTGCCCTTGCTGTTGCCCCTGTTGCACCTGCCGCTGCCCGGATTGGACGATCGACTGACGTTCTTCCTGGATTTGCGCAATCGCCTGTTGCGCTGCCTGTTGCGTCGCCTGTTGCTGCCGCGCCTGTCGCACACTTTGCGCCGCCTGGTCGAGCGCCTGTTGTGCCTGCTGGACATCATTCTGCTGCAAGGCATCCGCCGCCTGTTGCAACGCCTGAGCAGTTTGCGGCGCATTCTGCTGCAACTGCTGAGCCTCCTGGCGCAGTTGTTGCGCCAGTTGCGCGCGTTCCTCAGGAGTCATGTTCTCAATCCGCTGCGCCAGTTGTCGCAACGCATCCTCCGCCTGACCCAGTGTCGGGCGCCCGCTCTGCTGTTGATTTTCCAGCGCCTGAAGATTGCGGGCAAGTCGCTCGAGGGCTGCGCGTTGCGCTTCAGTGTCAGACAAAAGGCGCTGCTGGAGGCGCGCTTCTGCCGTCGAGAGATCGGCGAGCGCTTCTTCACGATTGCCGGGGTTCTGTTCCAGGCGTCGCTGCAACTCCGCCAGTTCGGCATCCAGCGCAGCGCGCTCTTCAGGGGAAAGCATTTGATTTTGCGCCAATTCCTGGCGCAACTCTGCGATCTGCACCGCCGCCTGTTGCGTCGCCTCACGGACGGCAGCACGTTCCTCCAGCGCCTGGGTTTGGGGGTTGGGCGTCATAATGAGTACAAACGCGGCAACAATCAGTACAAGCGCAACCATCAGCGGTTGGCGATTGATCTGGATCGGCACCAGGCGCGGATTAAGGGTAGCGGCAAATGCATATGCGTCGCGCTGCTGCAACTCGATCAGTAGCGTGCGCTCTGCGCGCTGACCGAGTTCGAGCGCCGTCGCCAGTCGCTCGCGCGCATCGAGCAACGCATCGACTCGCTGCGCAACACGCAGCGGCGGCAGCGGACGTAGGATCAGATACCCGACAACTATCAGCGCCCACAGCGCCAGTGGCATCAGCGAGATCCAGATCAGCCCGGCAATGGGCCACAGACGACCTGCGATCTGCATCAGCAGCGACAGGAGTGCAGCGATCCATAGCGTGCTGCTGGCAAACCAGATCGTATCCCGCAATCGCAGTCGCAGCGCCATTGGGCGCAATCGTTGCCGGAGTTGTTCGACTGTCACAGAAGGCGCTGACATCAGGAGGTCGCCTATTCTTCGATACGACGCCAGAATGTGCGCTCGCTGATGCGACGCATTCCGTTACCGTCGTCGATGAACTCGATTACCCGTTCACTGATAATTGTAACGATGTTCGTCGCTTCACGCGCTGTTGACAAGGGCGCAGCCGGAGTAGCGATCTGCGCTGGCGACGTAGAGGGAATCACTGGCGCCTGGCGCTGTTCGATCCGCCGTGCCAGCCAGGCAATGCCAGCTTCTGCTGCCAGCGCCACTGCACTGATCACCACTGCCCGCCCAACATCGCGCCAGCGCGCTGGAAGCGCTGCACTCAGACGCGCTAGCGGTTGCGGCGACAGTGGCGCTGGAAGCAGGCGCTCAAGTGCTGCGCCGCATTTCCCGCAGAAGTGATGATCAAGCGAATTGCCGTGACCACATTGCGGACAAATGCGCTCCACCATCAATCATGCTCCTCATTTTATCGATGCCGTAAGCAGTATAGCACACTTCGCAGCGTGCTGCCGTGATAATCCGATGAAGGGGTCGTGAGCGCCAGAGTCGCGTAAATGCTCAAAATTCGAGAAGAAATGGCGAAACAGGAGACAGTTCTGCTCTTCCTTCCCGACATCACTTATGCCAGCAGCTTATCCAGTAGCACTCCTTCTCTAGTTAGATGGTCGCCACACCAGGCCAGCAACCTAGCCGATGTGCACGACTGACTCCGCCCATTTGTAGCCCATACTGTCCGATACCGCTGCGCTCTACTCACTATTCTACCGTCCCTGGGCGGCGCGGCGCCTACCTGCCGCATGTGCGTTGAGTCGAGCGCTTTCCCCCGCTCCAGCGTTACTCCAATCGCCGCAACGTCCTTTGATCCTCTGTGACTGCCAGTTCATTAGCCTCGTGCGCGACAGAATCGGGCCACAATGCCAGTCGTCTCCACGACCGGCTAGAGCCGCTCCTGCAAACGCTTTGTGTCCTTCCTTCCAGTCCTTCCGCGCATATGCCTATCTCGCTTTACTGCATTGACCACCACACCAAATCATGAGTTTACGTGCCTTTCTCGTGATCGACATTGCATCCCTTCCCGGCGACACAACCTACACGCTCTCCACAACCTTCGTTCGCCGCCGCCCCGGAGCCTGCCAGGCGGCTTCCCGCACCGTGTTGGAGACCAGGTTCGCGCGCATCATAATTACCCAGGGATGCAAGAATCGCCGTCCTCTGCCTAGGCCTGACAGGTACAGTGCAAGATGACCACCAACCCTTTTCCCGGTGCAACCGATGATCCCTGGAAGCGCTGACGGGATGCCTGCGAAGTGCGCGACGATATGCCAGACGCTGATACTGCCAGGCAACGACTTCCTCTCAGCAGCAGGTGTCGCGCGTGCGCCCCGCGCTATCCATCGCCGGAAGAAAACTGCTTCCCGTTGCATCCTGGATGCAGGCAGACGTTGAATGGAATGCTTCAGGCTGCACTGCATGGAGACGAAACCACAGTCGCACGCGCTGCTTCTGGTCATCGCCGCATACGAGTGGATAGAACGTGATAATAAACCCCTTGCAGGTGAACAATACAACAATAAACCACTTGACAACCCGTATAATCAGCGCTATGATTACCCTCGCTATGAATCAGATGCCTGACAACCTGCGCACATTGCGTCGCTTCCGTCGTCCGGAACGCACCGGTCTGGAGGGTTAGCCGCGCGTGCGCAGCACACGAATGCATCGGGCAAACAGCGTTAGCGTGATGATACACCCTTCGGACACATAAACAGTCCGAAGGGCTTTTCTTTGGAGGGCGCATGATTCGCGTTGGTGTTTTTGGCGCTACCGGGTATGTCGGGTACGAATTGCTGCGATGGCTGCGACGTCATCCAGAAGCGCATGTGGTATTCACGGCATCCGAGTCGTCAGCCGGAGCATCGCTCGCCGATGTTGTGCCGGGTCCACTCGACGCACCACTGATTGCGCCCGATGAAGCGCCGCTGGCAGATGTCGATCTGGTCTTTCTTGCGCTGCCACACGGCACCGCCGGAAAGATGGCGCGACGTGCACGCGCCGCTGGGGTGCGGGTCATCGATTTCTCCGCCGACTTTCGCCTGACGACACCTGAAGCGTACCAGCGCTGGTATGGGCATGAACACCCGGCGCCTGAGTTGCTGCCAGCGCCCTATGGTCTGCCGGAACTCAATCGTGCCGCTCTGCGCAACGCGCCGCTGATCGCCAATCCCGGCTGCTATCCGACTGGTGTGCTGCTCGGTATTGCGCCGCTGCTGATGACGGGCGTGCTGACCGATCCGCTGATCATTGTCGATGCCAAGTCAGGGGTGTCGGGGGCAGGCCGCGCGCCGAAACAGAATACGCACTTCGTTGAGGTGAACGAAAACCTCGCGCCGTACAACATCGGTCAGGTTCACCGACACGTCGGCGAAATGATGCAGGAAGCGCAGCGCATTGCACGCGGCATAATGCCGGAGATTGTCTTCACGCCGCAACTTCTGCCAGTGAGTCGCGGTATTCTGAGCACGATCTACCTGCGCATACCGGACGACTGGAGCGAAGATCGGGTGCGGGCGCTGTACTGCGAACAGTACGCCGGCGAGCCGTTCGTGCGAGTGCTGCCGACGGGCACGCTGGCAACCCTGGCGCACACAACGTATACCAATATCTGCGCCATCTCGCTGACCCTGGTGCGACCTGGTGTGCTCATCATCGTCTCCAGCGAGGATAATATGGTCAAAGGCGCAGCCGGGCAGGCGATCCAGAACATGAACCTGATGTTTGGCCTGGAGGAGACGACCGGGTTGATGGGTTGAAGGTTGAAGGTTGGACGTTGCACGCTGAAGGTTGGACGTTGAACGTTGAACGTTGATCCCGGTTCCTGGTTCTCAGTTCCTGGTTCCTGGTTCTCGGTTATCGGTTCTTAGTTCTTGGTTCTCGGTTCTCGGTTCAGGAGAGAGGAGATGACAGATCCGGCAAATGATCGACCAACACTGGTCATCAAAGTTGGTGGCAATGATCTCGACGATGCAACATTCGTTGCGGAACTGGCCCGTGTCGTGGCAGCGATTCGCCCACTTCCCGTCCTGGTGCATGGCGGTGGCAAAGAGATCGGAATCCTGCAAGAGACGCTGGGCAGCACACCACGCTTCGTTGGCGGGTTGCGCTACACTGATGCCACTGCGCTCACAGCGGCTGAGATGGTTCTATGCGGCAGTGTGAGCACGCGCCTGGTGGCAGCGCTCATTGCCGCTGGCGCTGATGCGCTCGGCATCTCTGGTGTGGATCGCGGCCTGATCCGAGTCGTGAAACAGGAGCATCCGGCAGGTGATCTGGGGCGTGTCGGACGCCCAACCGCCGTGCGTAGCGAGGTACTGCGCGACCTGCTCGACCAAGGCGTTATACCAGTAATTGCACCAATCGCGCTCGGACCCGATGGACCGTACAACGTTAATGCTGATGAAGCGGCTGGCGCCGTTGCAGCAGCACTTGGCGTTAGTGAGGCAGTATTCGTTACTAATGTGCCTGGCGTGCTGGTCAAAGGCGATGTTATGCGCCGGTTGACACGCAGTGAGATCGAACGGTTGATTGCCGATGGCACGATCAGCGGCGGCATGATCCCTAAAGTGCGCGCTGCACTCACCGCACTCGATGCTGGCGTACACGCCGCGAGAATCACCAATCTGGAGGGGTTGCTCAATCAGGGAACAACGATTATTACGGAAAGGGTACCACACGAATGACCGTACACGTCCGCGAGTCACAGGTATTTGTTGTACCGCCGCGCACACCCGAAATCATCGTGCGTTGCGCCGAAGAAGACGACGTTGCCGCTATCGCCGCCATTGTCGCCGAAAATGCCCGCCAGGGGCACCTGCTGCCGCGGAGCGCCGATAATATCCGCGCCACCCTCTCGTCGTGGCTGGTTGCAGAGGTGGATGGTGTCGTGGCGGGCGTTGGTTCGCTGGTACAGATGAGTCCAACACTAGTCGAGGTGCGTTCGCTGGCGGTTCTGCCACAGTATCGCGGGCTGCGCATTGGGCAGGCCATTGTGCGCGGGCTGGTCGATGAGGCGCGCCGGCGTGGATTTCCGAAAGTGTTCGCATTGACGCGCGCGGTTCCGTTCTTTGAAAAACTGGGCTTCCGGATCACATCGAAGGAAGATTTCCCGGAAAAGGTCTGGCGCGACTGTGCAATCTGCCCGCTCCAGCATGCCTGTGATGAGACGGCGATGGTGATGGAGGTTGAACGTTGAACATTTTCAGGTTGCACGCTGTGTGTCAAGCACGAACGCGCAGCATGGCGGGATGGGCAGGGTAAACGATGGAAACACTGGCAGGGTGTGCAGCACGCTGCATCTCCAGCCGAACATACTGGTAGAGGTGTTCTTTGCGGTACATCTGCCACGACTATTTTGGCGATCACTCCTATCAAAGAGGTTGCTTTATGACACGGACGCGCGCACTGCTGGCGCTGGAAGACGGCACCATCTGGCATGGATATGCGTTAGGCGCGATTGGCGAACGGGCTGGTGAAGTGGTGTTCAACACCTCGATGACCGGCTACCAGGAAGTACTGACCGATCCATCATACTACGGTCAGATTGTGGTGATGACCGCGCCGCATATCGGCAACACCGGGGTCAACCGGGAGGACGAAGAGAGCCGACACCCGTGGGTTGCCGGGTTCGTCGTGCGCGCTGCCAGTCCATACGTCTCCAACTGGCGCGCCGTGCAGTCACTTCACGAGTATCTAGCGGATCATGGCATCGTGGCTATGACTGGCGTCGATACGCGGGCGCTAGTGCGGCATATCCGCACCCAGGGCGCAATGCGTGCGGTCATCTCGTCTCAAGACCCGGAACCGGATCGCCTGATCGCAGCAGCGCGTGCTGCGCCGTCGATGAACGGTCTCGACCTAGTACCGTATGTTACCTGCGCTGAACCATACCATTGGATCGAAGGCAATCCGGGAGAGTGGGGTACGGGCGAAACACCGGCGCAGCGCGGCGAACCGACATTCCACGTCGTGGCATACGACTTCGGCATCAAACGCAACATTTTGCGCCTGCTGGCGGAACATGGGTGTCGCGTCACCGTTGTGCCAGCCACCACGCCTGCTGCCGACGTGCTGGCGCTCGAACCGGACGGCGTCTTTCTCTCGAACGGACCAGGCGACCCGGCAGCAGTGACATATGGTGTGCAGGCTGTGCGCGACCTGTTGGGCAAAATACCGCTGTTCGGCATCTGTCTCGGGCATCAGATTCTGGGTCTTGCGCTTGGCGGCACAACCTACAAACTGCACTTCGGTCACCGGGGCGGCAACCAGCCGGTGCGCTTCAGCGATACCAAGCGGGTGGAAATTTCGAGCCACAACCACGGCTTCGCCGTCGATGCGTCATCGTTGCCGGATGGTGTTGAAATTACCCATGTCAACCTGAATGATGGATGTGTCGAAGGATTGCGTGCACCAGACAAACAGGCATTTAGTGTGCAGTACCATCCTGAGGCGTCGCCGGGACCGCACGACGCACGGTACCTGTTTCGCCAGTTTGTCGAAATGATGGCACGGGCGCGACACCGGCATCCGGTAGCGAGCGACTGAATTATGATGGAAACAAACCATAAGCGCCCAAGGAGAATGCCATGTCGCTCTATTAGCGCCTGCGTCCCCTGTACCACCGATCACCACAAGAGCGTGTTCAGGTGATGCAGGCAGAACTTGCTACACCGCTTGAGGCCACACGCCGCGCCCTTGACCGATTGCTGCAACTGGACGTGGAACAGACTGCACCGTTGATGTAGGGACAGTTCGATGAACTGCTCGATGTGCTGCGCGACTCAATGGCGCGCCCGGAAACGCTTGTTGCCGAAGGAAACGCGCGCGCAGATGGCGGTATAAGCGACCGCGACCTGCACGTGTATCGACACGATCTGCTGACCCCGCTCGGCAATGTGCGTGGCGTCGCCCGCCTGTTGGCCCATATCAATTCACCTGACCTGCTGCCCGGTTTCATGCAGGTGACCCGTGACCTGGACGATGCCTCCCGCGACGTGCTCGATGTCATCGATGCGCTGACAGCATCACAGGAACGGGCAGCATAAGATGCAGCGATTCCGAACCAATTGTTCGAAGAGACATCAAAGAGACATCAAGAAGAGAGAGTTGAACGATCAATGCCGCGACGAACTGACATTCACACCATTCTGATCATCGGCTCCGGTCCCATTGTCATCGGTCAGGCATGCGAGTTCGATTACTCTGGAGTCCAGGCATGCAAAGTACTACGCCGTGAAGGATTTCGTGTTGTGCTCGTCAATTCCAATCCGGCGACGATCATGACCGATCCACAGATGGCAGACGCCACCTACATCGAACCACTCACCCCGGAGATCGTCGAAAAAATTATCGAACGTGAGAAACCGGACGCCCTACTGCCGACCGTTGGTGGGCAAACTGGTCTCAACTTGGCAATGAAACTGGCGGAGAGCGGGGTGCTCGACCGGTACGGCGTTCAATTGATTGGCGCTTCTCCCAAAGCCATCGCCCTTGCCGAGGATCGTGAACTGTTCAAACGCGCCATGATCAACGCCGGGTTGCGCGTGCCGCTGGGCGAAACAGTCTCGACCGTCGATCAGGCACTGGACGCAGCGGCGCGGATTGGGTATCCAGTGCTGGTGCGCCCTTCGTTCACCCTCGGCGGCAGCGGCGGCGGCGTGGCGTACAATGAGGCGCAACTGCGCGAGATTGCGGATCGCGGCTTGCGTGCCTCGCCGGTCACCCAGGTGCTCATCGAGCAGTCGGTGCTCGGTTGGAAGGAGTACGAACTCGAAGTGATGCGCGACCGGTCGGACAATTTCGTCGTGGTCTGTTCGATTGAAAATCTTGACCCGATGGGTGTCCACACCGGCGACTCAATTACCATCGCCCCCGCCATGACCCTCACCGACCGCGAGTATCAGCGGTTGCGCGAAATGGCAAAGATCATCATCCGCACCGTGGGCGTCGAAACCGGCGGATCGAATATTCAGTTCGCCGTCAACCCGCGTGACGGCACACCGCTGGTGATTGAGATGAATCCGCGCGTCAGCCGCTCGTCGGCGCTGGCGTCCAAAGCCACCGGTTTTCCCATCGCCAAGATTGCCGCACTGCTTGCTGTCGGCTATACACTCGATGAGATCCCCAACGACATCACCAGAGTAACGCCTGCCTCGTTCGAGCCAAGCCTGGATTATGTTGTGGTCAAAATCCCACGCTGGGCATTCGAGAAGTTTCCCGGCGTCGATCCAACCCTGGGACCGCAGATGAAGAGCGTCGGCGAGGTGATGGCGATCGGTGCAACATTCAACGAGGCTTTGCAGAAGGCAATCCGCGGACTGGAGATCGGCGCTGTGGGGTTTGGCGCGTTTGCTGGAAAACGCCTGAACACGCAGGAACAACGTGAGCCGTCGGACGATGACCTGCGCATTCCGACAGCGCAACGCATCTTCCACGTCGCCGATGCCCTGCGCGCTGGCTGGGACATTGAACGGATCGCTGCGCTGACCGGCTACGATCCGTGGTTTGTTGCGCAAATGCGCATAATTATCGATCTCGAAGCGGCACTGGCGCGTCATTCGCTCGATACGCTCCCTGCTGACCTGCTGCGCGAAGCGAAGGAACATGGCTTCTCTGACGCGCAGATCGCACTCATCCTTCAGCCCACCGCGCGCGATGCTGAACCACACTACCCAACCGAAATGGACGTGCGCGCCCGCCGCAAAGCCCTCGGCATTCTGCCAGTCTACCATCGTATCGATACCTGCGCTGCCGAGTTTGAAGCCTACACCCCATACCTCTACAGTACGTATGCAACTGCTGATGAATCGGCAGTAACCAACCGCCCTAAGGTGATCATTCTTGGCGGCGGACCGAACCGCATTGGGCAGGGAATTGAGTTCGACTACTGCTGCGTTCATGCCAGTTTTGCGCTACGCGACCTCGGTTACGAGACGATCATGATCAACTGCAACCCGGAGACCGTCTCGACCGACTACGACACCAGCGACCGTCTCTATTTCGAGCCGTTGACATTGGAAGACGTGCTGAACGTCTGGGAGAACGAGTCAGGAAGGAGAGGCGACAACGAAGGAACGCCAGTGCCGATGCTGGTTCAGTTCGGCGGTCAGACGCCACTCAATCTGGCAAAGGGACTCGTAGCCGCCGGTGTGCCAATCTGGGGCACCTCTCAGGACTCGATCGACCTGGCAGAGGATCGCGGTCGATTCAGCGAACTGTTGCGTCAGCTCGACATCATGCAACCGGAGAGCGGCATGGCTGCCGACCTTCAGGCAGCGCGCAGGGTGGCGCAGCGAATCGGGTACCCCGTACTGGTGCGCCCCAGCTACGTACTCGGCGGACGCGCGATGGCGATTGCCTATGATGATGAAGGATTGGCACAGTATATCCAGGAAGCGACCCGAATCAGCGCCGGGCAACCGGTGCTAATCGACCGGTATCTGGAAGATGCCTTCGAGCTGGATGTTGATGCTGTCGGCGACGGCGAGCACGTGGTGATCGGCGGTATTATGGAACACGTTGAGGAAGCGGGGGTTCATTCCGGCGACTCGGCAATGGTTATGCCGCCCTACAAGGTGAGCGCTTACCATCTAACAATTATCCGCGATGAGACGATCCGGATCGGCAAGGCGTTGCGCGTGAAAGGGCTGATGAATATCCAGTTCGCCATCAAAGACGATGAAGTCTACGTTCTCGAAGTCAACCCACGCGCTTCACGCACTGTTCCGTTTGTTGCTAAGGCCGTTGGAGTCCCACTTGCGCGCATCGCGGCGCAGGCAGCTGCCGGGAAGAAACTGAGCGAGCTAGGGTTTACGCAGGAACCGCCGCTCAACGGCTTCTTTGTCAAAGAAGCAGTGTTGCCGTTCGACAAGTTCCCTGGCGCAGCAGTCTTCCTCAGCCCCGAAATGCGCTCTACCGGCGAGGTGATGGGGCACGCCTCGACATTCGGGCACGCTTTCGCTAAAGCTGAGATGGGCGCCAACCAGCGTATCCCTACCAGCGGCGGGGCGCTACTGACGGTCAACGACTATGACAAGGGCGCTATCGGACGCATCGCGCGTGATCTGGTGAAACTTGGCTTTACCATCTATGCCACGCGCGGCACTGCAACATGGCTCCACCGGCTTGGTCTGCCTGCCATTGTTGTCAACAAGGTTTCCGAAGGCTCACCCCACACTGTCGATCTGATCGCATCGGGCAAGGTGGAGCTGGTGATCAGCACACCGCTTGGATCGCGCGCCTACGCTGACGGTCAGGCGTTGCGGTCAGCTGCTATCCGCTACGGCGTCATGCTTGTCACAACCCTTACCGGCGCAGCAGCGACCATCAGCGCTATTAAAGCGCTACGCCAGAAGGAATTGCGCGTCCGCTCGTTGCAAGATCACTACCGCATGACACGGACATCGGCACAGAACATACCTACCGGTCTATCTGCAACTGATAGCGAGGGCGTATCATGAGCGCAAAAGTCAACAAGGTCGTCCTGGCATATTCCGGCGGTCTCGACACCAGCATCATTGTTCCATGGCTAAAGCAGAACTACGGCAATCCCGAAGTCATTTGCTACTGCGCCAATATCGGTCAGGGCGATGAACTGAGCGGTCTGGAGGAGAAAGCGATCGCCACCGGCGCCTCGAAGTGCTACGTCGAAGACCTGCGCGAAGAGTTTGTGCGCGATTTTCTCTTCCCGCTGCTCCAGTCTGGGGCTGTGTACGAGCGCACGTATCTGCTCGGCACATCGGTTGCGCGCCCGCTGATCGCTCGCCGTCAGGTGGAAATTGCGCTCCAGGAAGGCGCCGACGCCCTCGCGCACGGTTGCACCGGCAAAGGGAATGATCAGGTGCGCTTCGAGTTGACCTACATGGCATTCGCGCCGCACCTGAAAGTGATCGCCCCCTGGCGCGAGTGGAATATCCGCAGCCGTGAAGACGCCCTCGATTACGCTGCCGAACACAACGTTCCGGTCACCGCCACGCCTAAATCGATCTACAGCCGTGACCGCAACATCTGGCATATGTCGCACGAGGGCGGTATCCTGGAAGACCCGTGGAACGAACCGGAAGAAGCGATGTACACCCTGACGACCTCCCCCGAAGCGGCACCAGACGAACCGGAGTATGTTGTGGTCGGGTTCGAGCAAGGTGTGCCGGTGAGTGTCAACGGCAAGCGCCTGGGACCGGTCGAACTGCTGTTGACCCTGAACGACATCGGCGCAAAGCATGGCATCGGGCGGGTCGATCTGGTGGAAAACCGACTGGTCGGGATGAAAAGTCATGGGGTCTACGAGACTCCTGGTGGAACGATCCTGCGGGTGGCGCACCAGGGGCTTGAGCAACTGACGCTCGACCGTGATACGCTGCACTACAAAGACGTGATCGCCCACCGCTACGCCGAACTGGTCTACTACGGGCAGTGGTACACACCGCTGCGCGAGGCGCTCGATGCGTTTGTGCGCGTCACTCAGCGCAACGTCACCGGCGAGACGCGCCTGAAACTGTATAAGGGAAATGTAACCCTGGTCGGGCGGCGCGCAGCAAAGAGCCTCTACAACCCCGACATCGCCAGTTTCACAATGAGTGACAGTTATAACCAGAAGGACGCCGAAGGGTTCATCAAGATTTTTGGGCTGCCGGTAAAGGTGCAGGCATTACTGGAGGGGCGGTCGAGGGTTGAAGGTTGAGGGTTGAAGGTTGCAAGGTTGAAGGTTGGAGGCTGAAGGTTGAAGGTTGAGGGGGTGAACGTTAAACGTTGCGCATTGAACGTTGCACGCTGAAGGTCGCACGTTGAAGGTTGCACGTTGCACGTTGCAGGTTGCCTTTTCCGTCCGTTCCCGGTTCTTGGTTCCTGGTTCTTGGTTCTTGGTTCTCAGTTCTCAGTTCCTGGTTCCTGGTTCCTGGTTCTCGGTTCTCGGTTCTCATTCCTGGTTCTCAGTTCTCAGTTCTTGGTTCTTGGTTCCTGGTTCTTGATTCTTGGTTCTTGGTTCTCACAGGAACACGATGACGACACAAGCAGATACATTCTCACTCGCACGCGGTTTTATAGCGACGGCGACTGCCTGCGGACTGAAACCGAACGGTGCGCTTGATATGGCGTTGATCACCGCCGATGTTCCATGCAGCGCCGCCGGTCTCTTCACGACCAACCGCATCAAGGCCGCGCCGGTGATCTACGACCAGGAGATTCTGGCGACGAATGCTAGCGCCATTCGCGCCGTGATCGTCAATGCGGGGAATGCCAACGCCTGCACCGGACCGCAGGGTGCTGCCAACTGTCGCGCGATGGCGGAACTGACCGCCGAAAGGCTCGGATGCCGCGCCGATCAGGTACTGGTGCTCTCAACCGGCGTCATCGGTCGGCAACTCGACATGACAAAAGTGGCGCAGGGCATTGCCAGCCTGACCGGACCGACTGCTCATTCGGGCGCCAGCGCTGCCGCGCGCGCCATGATGACCACCGACACGCACCCCAAAGTCGCTTCACGCACCATCACTGTCGCCGAACGCACGGTCACGATTGCTGGGATGTGCAAAGGTGCTGGCATGATCCATCCCAACATGGCAACGATGCTGGCGATTGTGACCACCGACGCGCAGGCGCATCCCGCACAACTCGACCGCGCCCTGCGCATTGCCGCCAATCGCAGTTTCAACCGGGTCAGCGTTGATGGCGACACTAGCACTAACGATACCCTGCTCCTCCTGGCGTCTGGCGCGTCTGGTGTACCCGTGAGCGACACTCCGCTCACTGACGGGCTTGCATTCGACGACTTCACTGCAACGCTCACGGATGTGTGCATTGACCTGGCGAAACAGATCGCGCGTGATGGCGAAGGCGCCACGCGCCTGGTCGAAATCACGGTCAGCGGCGCGCTAGACGAGCAACAGGCGCACCAGGTGGCGAACGCCATCGCGCGATCCCCGCTGGTCAAAACGGCGATCCACGGCGGCGACCCGAATTGGGGACGGATCCTGTGCGCTGCGGGGTATAGCGGCGCTGCCATCGACCCCGACCGACTGGCACTCTGGTTTGGACCGCCAGAAGCGTCGATCCAGCTTGTAGCGCACGGGTTGCCGCTCGACGCCAACCTGGCAGCAGCATCGGCGCTGCTGCGCCAGGACCCGGTTTTTATCACGCTCGACCTGGGGCTGGGCGATGCCCGTACCACTGTCTGGACGTGCGATTTCAGCAAAGAGTACGTCGAAATTAATGCCCACTATACGACGTAGGGGAATAGCAGTTCTTCTCCTCACTCTGAGTGCGACGATCTTCCTCTGGCGTCCGCTCATCGGCGGCGAGGTCTTCCTGCCGCTCGACGCCCTGTTGCATCTGCATCCATGGCGCTATTCGTATGAACGTGTGCCGGTCAACAACCACGTCTGGACTGACCCGATCCGTCAGATCTACCCCCGACGCCTGCTGACAAACACGATTGTTCGCCAGGGAGCGTGGCCCCTGTGGAACCCGACGATTCTGAGCGGCGTTCCGCTGCTCGATGACGGGCAGATCGCCTTCTTCTATCCGCCAAACCTAATCTTTCTCATCGTGCCGCTCGATAAGGCGTTTGGCATGTATGCCTGGGTTCAACTGATCATCGCCGGACTGGGAAGTTATGCATTTGCGCGACGAATCGGGCTGGATACAGGACCGGCGCTCCTGGCGGGGGTCTGCTACATGTTCACCGGGCATATGCTCACCTACCTGCCCTTCCCGGAATTATCGGGCGCGACTGCCATGCTGCCATGGTGCTTCTGGGGCGTCGAGCAGGCGTTGAGCAGCGGCGCCTGGCGGAGTTGGGCAGTCGCAGCCGCGATGCTTGGACTCGTTGTGCTGGCGCAGATACAACTGGCGTTTTACACATACGTGGCAACCGGATGCTACGCGCTGTTTCGCATCATGCAGCGCGACGAAGGGCGCACGGCAGCACGCTGGCGCCTGCTGATCGGTCTGGCGCTGGCATATGCGCTAGGTCTCGGATTAAGCGCCGTGCAACTGTTGCCTGCAATGGCACTGTCGGCGCAGGGGCAGCGGAGCGACATCGGGTTCTCGCTGGCGCCGCCGGAAGAATATTTCGGCAGTATGCTGCGGCTTGTCTTTCCTGCGCTTGGCGGCTTCGAGCGAATAGGACCGCCGCCCGCATGGGGACCGCCAACCTTCCAGGTTCCTTACCCCTACGTCGGGCTGACACCGCTGGCGCTGGCGATCATCGGTCTGGCGATTGCGCGTCATCGTCTGGCGGCGTTCTTCGGCATCGTCGCCGTAGCATCGTTCGCACTGGCAGTGCGCACACCGCTGCTCCAGGTCTTCATCGCCCTGATCCCGCCGTACCGTCAGTTCGAGGACCATACCCGCTGGTACATGGTGTGGGGCTTTGCGATAGCGATCCTGGCGGCAATCGCGGCGCAGCGGCTGTATGCGCCTGCCGACGTCAGCGCCTGGGAGAACACGCCTTCCAGGGCAGACTGGCGTGCCCGCCTGCCAGCCGCTCGTTTCCTGATCCTCATCGTTGGGGTGTTCATCGTCGGGTGGTCGCTCCATCATCTGGCGCTCTTCACGCCACAGTCGCGGTTTGGTCATTATTTCACCATGATCCGCACCCAGCAACTGCTTCCGCCGCTCGTCTTTGGCGGTATCGGGCTAATAAGTCTGGCATTGCTGCGGTTCTACCGGCGCAATGCAGCCATCGCCTTCGCGCCGGTGATTGCCGTTGCTGCGCTGGATATGTGGTGGTACGGCGCAGGGTTCAACACCTCGGTCTCACCGTCTATCGCGCGACCGACGACCGACCTGACCCGTGAACTGGCAACCTATTCGTCCGATCTGCAACTCTTTCAGGTCCTCTACCCGCCAACCCGTCAGATTGCATTCCTGCAATCGCAACCGCGACCGTTCCGCATCCATGGCGGCGACTACGACGCGCTCCCTCCCAATATAGTGAGCGCCTACGGTCTTGAAGATGTGCGCGGCTACCATTCGCTCTATCCGGCGCGCTACAACCGCCTGGCGCGGCTGATCGACGGTAAGGACTATCGCCGCACGAGCGAGGGCAACGTCAGCCTGCGCGCATTTCTGACATCGGCGTATGCACGTCCCCGCTTGCTCGATATGCTCAACGTCAGGTACCTCGTGTTCCCGCCAGGGAGCACGACTGCTGCGCGCTATCCGGGACTCGAACTGGTGCACGAAAGCGACGAAGGACGTATCTACCGCAACCCGAACGCACTTCCACGCGCCTGGTTTGTCTACCGTGTCGCAATCATCCCCGACGATGACGCACAGCTCGACTATATGGCGCGCCCCGATTTCGATCCCGCAACCGTCGTTGTCGTGCCGACACCGGTTCCCACAACCGGTCCCCCGCCAGCCGCTCCGGATCCAACACCTACCGTGACGTACACGCCAGACACTGTCACCGTCACCGCCGCGCCCTCAGCGCCAGCCATCCTGGTCCTGGCAGACGCCTGGTATGAGGGATGGGAAGTGATGGTCAACGGCGAACCCGCGCCGATTCTCCGGGTCAACTATGCCCTGCGCGGCGTCTGGCTGCCTCCTGGATCGCATACCATCGAATTCGTCTACCGCCCGCGGCCATTCCTGATCGGCGGACTGATCAGCCCGGCAACGCTGCTTATCCTGATGATCATCGGCAGCATCGGACGACAGCGCGAACGCCACTGAGCCTTCATGTGCGCACACGGTCAGACACATTTTCTGTTGGAAACATCCGCTACGACAAGTTGCCGCCCCTGCACCCCCATCTCTCACCTCAGAGTCAGTAATTTCAGTTTGTATGGCGAATATGATCAATCTGGTATCATAATTCACCAATGATTATTGACTTTCCATCTTCAATGTGGTATTATATTGTAGCGAACGGGCACATAGTAACAAACCGTTTGAAAGGAGTGACCTCCTTGCTGCACTCACTCGATTGCCTGATCATGATGGCGCAGGAGCGTTACCAGACACTCCTGACCGAAGTCGCAACAGAGCGCCTGATACGGCGTGCTCGCGACGCGATTAACACGGCCGCAGGCATACCAGGGGGCAGCGGAAGTGGCACGCTCCTGACATCGAGAACAAACGCGCATCTGCGCACTGCCTGACGGTTAGATACACCTGAATCAACGAGGGACGCGATATGAACCCACTCCTCACCACATGCCCGGTTTGCGGCGAGGCGCTGCACGTCACCCGGCTGGAGTGCGACGCATGCCACACCGCTATCGAAGGGCGCTTCACCCTGGGACGCCTTGGACGTCTGTCGCGCGAGCAACTGGAGTTCGTTGAGCTACTGCTGAAAAACCGCGGCAACATCAATGGCGTCGCTGGCGACCTGAAAGTGGCGTACAACACTGCCCGCAGCCGCCTCGATGAGATCGTCGCCGCGCTCGGGTACGGGCCGCCAGCTGCAGATGCGCGTCCCGACCGGCGCGCCATCCTTGATCGCCTGGCAGCGAAGGAGATTTCCGTTGAGGAAGCGCTGCGGTTGCTCAAATCGTAAGGAGTGACGTATGGCGATGACCGATGACCGTCTGCGGATCCTGCGCATGGTCGAACAGGGACAGATCTCCGCTGAGGAGGGCGTCCAGTTGCTCGACGCCATTACCGACGATGCCGCCCGCATTCGCGCCGAGGCACGCTCGCGTTCGCTCCGCATTGTTGTCACCGATCTCAACTCGCGCAGGCAGAAGATTAATGTCACCATCCCCGCCAGCCTGGTCTCCGTCGGTCTCAAGCTCGGCGCGCGCCTCTTTCCACGCAACGCCGGTGTGACGAACGACGATGTGTTGCGCGCGATCGCGCGCGACGCGCCAGGACGCATCTTCGAGTTGCAGGACCTCGAAGAAGGGGAGCGTATCGAGATTTTCGTAGAATAGGAGTCTGCTGCAATGCCAGTTCAACAGGTATCTGTCGGTGAAACGCCCCATGTGCGCTTTGGTCGTTGTGCCGGTTCGTTGCGCATCGAACCCGGCGAAACTGGCATCGTCGAGGTCTGGACCGAAGCGGACGAGGGGGTTGTGCTGGAACGTGACGATCAGGGTGTCGTCATTCAGGGGATGATCACCGGAGATTGTCGGTTACGCGCGCCATCGGCTGCAACCGTTTCCGGCGAAGTCGTGGAGGAGGGTGTCTTTGTCGCGGGAATGATCTCATTTTCCCTGAACTCCGCCGGGGATGATGTGCGGATCGAGGAAATCGGCGGAACAGTTACCATTGGTCGTGTCGAAGGGGATCTGGTTGTTAACCGTGCCGCAACACTGCGCGTCGGCGATGTGGAGGGAAGTGTGCAAATCACGGCTGTGGAAGGGGCGGTCGTCGTGCGCCGTGTCGAGGACGATCTTACTATCAATGACGCTGGCTCTGTCGAAGTTCAGTATGTCGATGGCGACCTGCACCTTGCCAACGTGCGCGACAATGCACTCTTCGAGCGCATTGACGGCGATGCTACGATTGAACGTGTCGAACGGTTGCGCGTGACCAACACCATCGACGGTGATGTGAGGATCAACCGGTCGGGTGTGATCGTGCTGAACGATGTCGCTGGCGATGTCGGCGTCGATGAGGTGCGAAGTCTGACGGTCGGCGCGATCTCTGGAACACTGCATGCCGATGGCGTGGCGGAAGTGGTGCGCTTCCGTGATCTGGACGGCGACCTGCGCCTGCGTCGCAGCGAGCGCGCTACTGTCGAAGGGGGCAGCGTCAGTGGCGATGTACGTATTGAACAGGCGCGCACGGTAATGCTCGGGTCGGTCGGTGATAATGTGGATATGCGCGCTATCAGCGGCAATGTTAGCATCGGCAGCGTTGGCGGCGACGCAACATGTATTGACATTGGGGGTGTGCTCAATGCTGGCAGCATCGGCGGCGACCTGACGCTCCGCAGCGTGAGCAGCGCCACCCATATTGGGAATATCGGCGGCGACCTGACGCTGGCGATGCGCTTTGCACCCGACAGCACGATGAAATTGAATGTTGGCGGTGACGCGCGGGTGGAACTTCTCCCCGACGCCAGCCTGACCCTGCGAGCGACCGTCGGTGGAACAGTGCGCGGTCCCGGCGTGGCAGCCAGCAGTGGAATGTTCAGCGCGGTGTACGGTGAAGGTACCGCACTCCTCGAACTGCTCGTCGGCGGCGACCTATCGTTGCGCGGACCAGCGCCGCGGCGCATGAGCGCTATGAGCGAAGGCACATCCCAATCCGCCAGCGCCGGACAATCGCCAGACGACGATATTGGGCGCTGGGCGGAGCGATTTGCCGAAGAAATGGGACGCTGGGGCGAGCAATTCGGGCGGGATATGAGCCGCTGGGCTGAAGAGTTCAGCCGGGAAATAGGGGGACGCAGCGACGAGTGGGCACGCCGCTCACAACGCAAGGCTGAGCGTCTGCGTCAGCGGATCGAGCGCAACATGCGCGAGGTGGCGGAACGTGCCCGTGAGCGTGCACAGCGCGAGGGGCATCCGCGTGAAGTATGGGTGCGGATCAATGATCGCGAGTGGCGGTTTGATGAAGAACGACTGGAACGCTTGAAGCGTGAAGCGGCAGCCGCCGCCCAGGCGGGGATCCTTGGTGCGATCGAAGCGGTCGAACGTGCTCTCGAAAGTCTGGGCATCCCGCGATCCCGTCCGCCGCATCCACCGCACCCTCCCCATCCACCCGGACCACCACACCCGTCCCAGCCGCCGCATCCACCCCATCCACCCGGACCGCCGCACCCGTCCCAGCCGCCGCACCCGCCCGAAGCGGCGACCGGCGCAACGATCCGGATCAACGTCACGCAGACGCCTGATGTCTCTGCGCCTGCCGAAGAACCAGCGCCAGCGACGGCGCCTGAGCAGGCCGCGCTGTCTTCCGGTGCGACGCTCGAAGATCAGCGCGCCGCCATTCTGCGCATGGTCGCCGATGGGCGGATCACGCCAGAGGAAGCCGATCTGCTGCTTGAGGCGCTCGGAACCGATCAGGAGCGCCCGTTCCGCAATGATGATCGCACCGGCACGTGAGGAGCATGCTGGCACATCCCGACGCCCTTTTTCCCTCATCCCCCCTACCCCCTTCTCCCACAAGGGGAGAAGGGGGAGTCTGGGCGTTCTGATGGCTGAAACGGGAGATGGCGCGCAGGGGCTTGCCAAAAATCTACCCCTGTGAGATCCCCCTACCCCCTTCTCCCATAAGAGGAGAAGGGGGAGTTTGGGCTTCCTGATGCTCCACACGAGGAGTGCGAGACCAGAAGGCGCCAGAAAACGCTCTATCTGTGAGCCTGGCGCTCGCCGTTACTCGACCGGCGACTGAAGGCGCAGCGCACTCCTCCACGCTCCCTGGCGGGAGTGCGCTCACCAACACCGGCAGGCGCCCGGTGTCGGAACGCGCACATGCGCCCGGCAGCCGAACAGCGCATCGTTCATCAGCAGCGCCGCGCGTTGCATCCCCATTGCCCCATTTTGTGCAGGGATGGGCTGCACACGAGAGAACAGGGGCATTCCTGACTCCTTGACAGATGGCGATTCGTGTGTTGTAACATGGTGGAGTATCGTGCGTATGGATAAGCATCGCCGTTGCCAGGGGTTATCACACAGGATGATCTCCGCACATGCACCTCCAGAGGCGGATGATATGGAAGCTGTGTAAGGCGCCCTGGAGGGGAGAAAGCGGAATCTGTATAAT